>JBDTSD010000035.1:0-33011 GCA_039931355.1 Ginsengibacter sp. | reverse complement strand
GTTGGATGGGTGATTTTATCAGGCAGAATAAACATGTACATATTGGCTCTGCCGTAGCCATGCCTGAAGGGTTGATAGTTCCTGTGATTCGCTTTGCAGATCAGAAAACCCTTTCACAAATTGCGTCTGATGCCAAAGGACTTTATGATAAAGCAAGGAACAAAAAGCTACAGCCGGAAGAATTCACTGGTAATACATTTACCATTTCCAACCTTGGCATGATGGATATTGAAGAATTTACAGCAATCATCAACCCGCCTGACAGTGCAATACTCGCCGTAGGCCGCATAAAAGAAATCGTTGTAAAAAAAGCAGATGGCTTTGGCGTTGCCAATGTGATGAAAGTAACCTTAAGCTGCGACCACAGAAGCGTGGATGGTGCAGTAGGAGCGGCTTTCCTTCAAACAGTAAAAAAATTCCTGGAAAATCCTGTGACGATGTTGGTGTGATATGTAACATTTAAATGTTCGACTCTTATTACTGCTCAGTAGTTTACATGAGATAAAACCCTGGCTGAAATATAGACCAACGCTGATTTTGTAGCCGGTGAACCTCACTTGCTCAAACTGCTTGTAGTATACATAATACGTTTACGGAAAACTTTTATTTTTTCCATTCTTTTATCCCAAAGGTTTTAAAAATTGTGTCTTTGTCAAACTGGATGAAAAGAGTTTTTGTAAAAATTGGATCAATGTCATTTCCATAATCTTCTTCAATTTTATATCCAATTTCCATTATACTGTTCAAAGGATATTGCGGTTGTCCTAGTAAATTAGTTATGTCATTAAACGTCTTTCCTTTTAGATCATAGTTTTTCAAAAGGTCTTCAACCATAGCATTCCTGTTTGGGAAAGTCATTAAATCGCCAACCTCCTGCCATTTAGTTTTGTCAAAATTTTGTTTTGAATGGCAAGAAATAATTGTTGCAACAATAAAAATTAATGGAATAATTTGATTATTTATCCTACCTCCCTTTTGCGTCTTGTCCATCTAAAAATTGTCAAAGTAACTTAAACTTTTTTGGGGTTCACCGTTTGCATATAACTATTCTATTTTTTCATAACCTCGGCCATAATTTTACCAATGTCTGCAGGGCTGGCAACTACATGAACACCACATTCTGCAAGTATCTTCATTTTGGCTGCAGCAGTATCTTCCGCTCCGCCGACGATAGCGCCTGCATGTCCCATACGCCTTCCTGCGGGAGCAGTTTGGCCGGCTATAAATCCAACAACAGGCTTGGTTCCATTTTTTTTAATCCAATAAGCGGCATCAGCTTCCATGCTTCCCCCAATCTCTCCAATCATCACAATACCATCCGTTTCCTTATCATTCATAAAAAGCTCTACGGCTTCTTTTGTAGTCGTTCCAATTATAGGATCGCCACCAATACCGATGGCAGTTGATATGCCAAGGCCAGCCTTTGCAACCTGGTCGGCCGCTTCATAAGTAAGTGTGCCTGATTTGGAAACAATACCTATTTTTCCTTTCTTAAAAATAAACCCGGGCATAATACCCACTTTACATTCGTCAGCGGTAATTACACCAGGGCAGTTTGGGCCAACCAGCCTCGCATCTGTATCCAGCAGATAACTTTTTACTTTTACCATATCCTGTACCGGTATCCCTTCTGTAATGCAGATAATCAGTTTTATGCCTGCATCGGCAGCTTCCATTATTGCATCCGCGGCAAAAGCAGGTGGTACAAAAATGATGCTTACATCAGCGCCCGTCTCTTTTACAGCCTGCTCGACAGTATTGAAAACAGGCTTATCAAGATGCGTAATGCCTCCTTTGTTGGGCGTAACTCCACCTACCACATTCGTTCCATAGCTGATCATTTGTGTGGCGTGAAATGTTCCTTCTGTACCTGTAAAACCCTGTACTAAAATTTTGGAATCTTTGTTTACTAATACTGACATTTATGTAAAATTTAGAGTAGCGCAAATATATGCAATAGCGATTTAAGGCTTGGTGGTTGACTGAGATTAATTGCCGGAAAAGATCTAAAAACCTGTCAATACAAAACGTTCCTATGGAACGATCTGTCATTGTATTTTTTTGCTACCCACAAATTGTTCCTATGGAACATAAAAAAACGGAAGTGCCTTTTTAATGCTGGTTATCCAAAATTCAGGGTTGCGATTTTGTGCAGCTTTTATAATCTTCCCGAATTATTAAATTAAAATGTCTCGTTCTGTTCACAATCTATGTTGGAAGTGTATTACCCAATTTTTAGGCACAGATAATATTTTATAAATTTTGCAAGATCATTCTACAGTAAAAGTTTTTTGTTCCATAGGAACATTTCATGGGTAACTCTGAGTTGAGAAGGTAAATCGTTCCATAGGAACGTTTTGTGCAGCTTATATAATTTCCCCAAATAATTAAATCAAAATTTCTTTCGCTTATTATTTCATAAAAGAAAAATTGTCGCCATCGAATAATCCCTTATCACTCAATTTTACATGAGGTATTACCAGCAATGCCATAAAAGATAAAGTCATAAAAGGAGCGGATAAATGCGAGCCTAATAATTTTGCCGCATGATCAATGGCGGTGTACGCTTCGGCAACTTTATATCCATCTTCATTACTCATAAGTCCGGCAACCGGTAAGGATAAAATTTGTTCAAATAAATTGTCTTCAGCATTGACACAACTAATCCCACCTTTATTTTCAATAATCAAATTGACGGCTTTGCAGATGCTTTCATCATCAACCCCGATTGAAATTATATTATGACTATCATGCGCAACCGAAGAAGCAATAGCGCCTTTTTTCAATCCAAAATTTTTAATAAACCCTTTGGCTACCGGTGTATTTTCGTACCGGTTCACTACCACTATTTTTAAAACGTCATTTGCGGGGTCTGCTTTAAAATACCCATTCTCAATGAGAGGATTTACGGCCAGTTTATTTGTAATTAGTTGCCCGTCCAAAGCTTCGATCGCGAATATTTGTGAAGAAAAATCCCTGACAGGAAATTTGAAATCTGCAATTTCTTTTTTATCGCAATTAAAATTATTAATGACTTTTGATTTGCCGGCGGTGATTTTGGAAACACCTTTTTCGGCCACTAAAATTCCATCAATGTAGGTAGCTACCACTTCAAAATTCAAAAAGTCTTTCACAACAATAAAATCAGCAGGGTCTTCCTCTTTGAGCAAGCCAACGTTCATGTTATAGTGCCTGACAGGATTAATGCAGGCCGCATCCAATACTTTAAATATGTCGATGCCCTTTGCAACTGCTCTTTTGCAAAGCTCATTAATGTGTCCTTTTACGAGGCTGTCAGGATGTTTATCATCGCTGCAAAACATTATCTTATCCGGGTAATCATTAAGAAGATCAATCAATGCTTTAAAGTTTTTAGCAGCGCTGCCTTCACGAATGATAATTTTCATTCCATATTTTAATTTATCTAAAGCCTCTTCGCTGGTAAAACATTCATGATCTGTACTGATGGTAACCTCACCTGTATGCCCTGCTTCTATGTATTTCTTTGCGTCACCACCACGCAGTCCGGGAGCATGACCATCCACAGGTTTGTTATTTTCTTTGGATGAATGTATTTTCTTCATTACCTCTTCATCGCCGGTAAGTACGCCGGGAAAATTCATCATCTCACTGAGGTAATAAATATCTTTTGATGCAAGAAGGTTGCTTACATCATCCGCGTTGAGTGATGCACCGGCAGTTTCAAAAATAGTTGCGGGCACACAACTCGGTGCGCCGAAATGAAACTTAAATGGAACTTCTTTTCCGTTTTCAATCATAAATTTTACTCCCGGGGCACCGCAAACATTAGCAATCTCATGCGGATCGCTCACGGTGGCGACGGTGCCATGAACTACCGCAAGCCGGGCAAACTCTGAGGGCACAAGCATAGAGCTTTCTATGTGCACATGTGCATCTATAAAGCCCGGAAATATGTAGTTTAAAGAATCGTCAGCTTCACCTGTTTGTGTTATTGAAATTATTTTTCCATTTTCTACAGACACATCTCCAGCGAAAATCTGCCGGGCTTCTATATCAACAATATTTCCTTTAAGACTAAAATTCATTTTTTAAAAATTAAATAATAAATATTTTTATCAAAAAATAGCCAACTTTCAAATGCCATTTTGTAGTATCGAAAAATAAGCAAGTCAATATTGATTTACCTTGCATTATCAAAATAAAAATTATGAAGAATATTATCCTTTTCGTTCTATTTATCCTTGCTCTTGTATTTTTTCAATTTGCCTCTGCTCAATCTGTTGATGACATCATAGGCAAATATATTGATGCCCGTGGAGGCATCGATAAATTAAACTCGATTCAATCTATCTACTTCGAAGGTACAAGGCAAATGATGGGCAGTGAGGTGTTGGTGAAAGTAACAAAAGTGGAAGGAAAATTAATGCGGATTGATTTTGAATTTGGAGGAAATTCTGGTTATACAATAGTAACTCCCGAAAAAGGCTGGACATACATTCCGATGCGCTCCGATAATGTAAATGAGATGCCGGCGCCGGTTTTAAAATCTATGCAAAGTCAAATGGATATCGCGGGCCCGTTAGTAAACTATAAGGCGAAAAGTTACCAGGCAACCTTGAATGGCAAAGAAACAATAGAGGGAAATGAGGCGTATAAGATACAGTTGACTTCTGCCGATGGAAAAGTAAGCACATACTATATTGACACCAAAACCAACCTGCTTGTGCAATCAAAACAGATGAGTGAGGGAGGTAGAAATGGACAAGGTCCCCAGGAAATAGTAACCAACTTTAAAGATTACACGGATATAAATGGAATATTATTTCCGCAAACTATAGTAACTGAAGGAGGCATGGGTGGCGGGGCAATGACGTTTGATAAAATAGAGATTAATCCGCCCGTTGATGAAAAGCTTTACAAGCCATCGAAATAATACTTTGATAAATATTTTTTATCAGTTGTACCAGGTTTAAAGTAAAATTGAAAGATCTAATTTAAAGCCTGGCAACACATCTTCACCGGAAAGAATATTATTGAAGCCGGTTACTTTATCAACCGTTCCATTTTGCCTGAAAATAACAACAGTTTTATTATACGGGTTAACAAGCCAGCCAAGTGCACAACCGTTTTCTATCCATTTGCGCATTTTATCAGTGAGATATTTTAGGTTGTCTGAAGGGCTTTTTAGTTCAAAAACAAAGTCCGGACAAACGTGAGCAAATTTTTGCTTTTCGTCATCTGAAATATGAGCATATTTTTTATTGCTCATCCATGAAGCATCCGGGGAGCGCACTGAATCATCAGGCAAAGTGAATCCTGTGGATGAATCAAAGCATACGCCGGAATTTTGCTTCCCATTCCATAATCCTAATGCACATGAAATCTTTCCACGAAATATTCCTTCAAATGTATAAGTTGGTGGTTGAATAATAATTTGCTTTTTTTCATCTCGTTCTATTCGTGCTATTTCGTTTTGTTGACAGAACTGAAAAAACTCTTCCTCTGACATAGAATCAGAAATGTAACCAGGCACATGGAATATAATGTCACTTAAAACAATATTCATTATTCATAATTTTAATGAATCTTATTTACTCAAATGCATGCTTCTCTCTTTATACAACTGTCTGAAGTATGGGTCTCGAAGATCTTTTATAAAACGAATCGCCTCACCGGTACTTTTCATTTCAGGGCCAAGCTCTTTGTTTACATTAGGAAATTTGTTGAAAGAAAATACAGGTTCTTTTATGGCAAAACCAACTAGCTTTTTCTCAAAAGTAAAATCTTTCAATTTTGCTTCCCCCATCATAATTTTTGTAGCAATATTCAGGTAAGGAATTTGATAAGCCTTGGCAATAAAAGGCGTGGTACGCGATGCACGCGGGTTTGCTTCTATCACAAATACTTCTCCGTTCTTGATAGCAAATTGAATATTAATAAGTCCCTTAATATGCAATGCTCTTCCGATCTTCTCTGCATACTCTTCCATAGTATGTACGATCAAAGGTGACAGATTAAATTCAGGCAAAACAGCATTGCTATCGCCGCTGTGAATCCCTGCCGGCTCTATATGTTCCATCACACCCATCACATGAAAATCGTCGCCGTCAAAAATTGCATCAATTTCTGCCTCCTGGCAACGGTCAAGAAAATGGTCAATTAAAATTTTATTGTTAGGCAAATGCTTCAATAAACTTAGAACACCTTTTTCCAATTCCTCATCATTAATTACTATGCGCATGCGTTGTCCACCCAACACATAGCTTGGCCTTACTAAAACCGGGTAACCAACTTCTTTCGCCACTTCAATTGCATCATCTGTATTAAATGCAGTTCCATATTTTGGATAAGGAATTTCCAATTCTTTAAGCATGTCACTGAAGCGGCCGCGATCTTCGGCGATGTCCATATTATCGAAAGATGTTCCGATAATTTTTATGCCTTTTTCGTCAAGTCTTTTTGCAAGCTTTAAAGCGGTTTGGCCACCGAGCTGCACGATCACGCCATAAGGTTTTTCCAATTCAATTATTTCCCAAATATGCTCCCAAAAAACCGGCTCAAAATATAATTTGTCCGCAATATCAAAATCAGTGGAAACTGTTTCAGGATTGCAATTGATCATTATTGCTTCATAGCCGCATTCTTTTATAGCAAGCAAACCATGTACACAGCAATAGTCAAATTCAATGCCCTGGCCAATTCGGTTGGGGCCACTGCCTAATACAATAATTTTTTTCTTTTCAGATGGGATAGATTCGTTGTGGATGATGTTAGTGTTCATTTCGTTATTTAAAATAAGTACTTATTCAAACGTGCTATAAAAGTAAGGCGTCTTCGCCTCGAACTCGGCGCTACAGGTATCCACCATTTTATATACCCTTGTTATTCCAAACTCTTTTCTTTTTTCGTAAATATCTTCATCCGTACTTTCGTCTTTCATGATCCTGGATATCTGTTCATCCCCAAAACCCAATTGCTTTGCCTTTTGTAAAAGCTCAGGTGTAATTGTTTCAAGCGTTGTTTTCAAAAGCTCTTTTTCACAATTGCAAATCTTTTGAATCTGGTAAATAAACCAACGGTCTATACCAGTTGATTCGCAAATACGGCGTACACTTACGCCAATCATCAGGGCATCTTTTATCCTGAAAATGCGATCCCATTTGGGAACCTTTAAATATTCAATAACCTCTTCAGCATACATCAGACTCTTCCCATAATAGCCCAATCCAACGGCTTCATTCTCCAAACTCTGACAAGCTTTTTGTATTGCTTCAGCGAAACTTCTTCCAATGGCCATCACTTCTCCAACGGATTTCATTTGTAATCCTAATGTATCGTCTGCGCCTTTAAACTTATCAAAATTCCAGCGTGGAATTTTTACAATAACATAATCCAATGCAGGTTCAAAATAAGCTGATGTAGTTTGTGTAATTTGGTTTTTCAATTCATCCAATGTGTATCCGATGGCAAGCTTAGCTGCAACTTTTGCTATAGGATACCCCGTAGCTTTGCTCGCTAATGCTGATGATCTGCTTACACGGGGATTTATTTCAATGGCAATTAATTCTTCCGTCTGCGGATTGAGAGCGAACTGCACATTGCAACCACCTGCAAAATTGCCAAGGTCACGCATCATCCTTATGGCAGTGTTGCGCATATTCTGAAAAGCGGTGTCACTAAGGGTCATAGCTGGTGCAACAGTTATGGAATCGCCGGTATGAATTCCCATCGGGTCAAAATTTTCCACCGTGCAAATGATCACCACATTATCATTATTATCACGCAATAATTCGAGTTCAAATTCTTTCCAGCCGAGCATTGCTTGTTCTACTAATACTTCATGCATAGGCGATGCAGTAAGGCCGCGGTTCAATGCTTCATCAAGATCATCTTTTGTATGAACAAAACTTCCCCCTGTGCCCCCTAAAGTAAAAGATGGCCGTATCACCAGCGGAAATCCAATTTCCTGCGCAAACTCTTTTCCTTCTAAAAATGAATTAGCAGTTTTCGCCGGTGCCACAGGAATGTTCATTTGAATCATCCATTGCCTGAATTTTTCCCTGTCCTCCGCTTTGTCAATTGCCTTTATGTCAACACCGATAAGTTTAGTATTATACTTCTCCCAAACGCCCAATTCATCAGCTTCTTTGCAAAGATTCAATGCCGTTTGCCCGCCCATAGTTGCTAATACTGCATCTATTTCATTTTCTTCCAATATTTGTTCAATGCTTTCAACGGTAAGCGGAAGAAGATAAACTTTATCAGACATCATCGGGTCTGTCATGATGGTTGCAGGGTTGCTGTTGATAAGGATTACTTTGAGCCCCTCTTCGCGGAGACTGCGTGCGGCCTGCGTCCCTGAATAATCGAACTCGCAAGCCTGACCGATTACAATGGGGCCGGAGCCAATGATTAAAACGGATTTAATTGAAGTGTCTCTTGGCATTTATTTTTTTATTGGATGGCCGCAAAAATAAATGTAAATGATGAGAAGGAGTTTAGAATTTCTTGCTTAATATTTTAAAAAAAGCGACCAACCGATTGGTAACCCTTTCACCATAAAAAAGCAGGCTTATAAAACGAGCCTGCTTTTTTAGATAAATATTTAAACATTTCAAATCAAAGAAGATAGCGCTTATCATTCGATCCATATAATTCCCCGAGCATTTTTTTCACAACATATAATTTTTCAATCCATTCTTTTTCCCCCTTTGATTTTATTTCATTCATATACTGTTCAACTTTTTCCACAGTGTCTTCGGCATTATCAAGCAGATCATCCGTGGTTTTTTTAAGTTTATCAAAAAAAGCATCTCTATCTTCTTTTGGCATGCTGTAAAACTTCAATAGCGCCACGCCAATAGATGCTCCGAAAATAACTGCTGCAATTGTAGATGATTTGGGCATGATATTAATTTTAAATTTTTAGGTGTTAATTTGTAATTCTATGAAAATGCAATCTGATAAAAATCATCTAATACATAAACCGTTCCTATTTTTTCTGCTGATATTTTTCAGTTTTCAAGCACTATGCCAGGTGTTTCCGGCAAGGCAATATCCCAAAGATTATTTTATTTACCCGGTTGAAGCAAAGATCGGGCTTGCTGCCAATTTTGGTGAGCTGCGTCCAAACCATTATCACATGGGACTTGATTGCAGGACTGACCAGGTTGAAAATAAAATTGTAAAAGCAGCCGCTGACGGGTATGTAGCACATATAAGAGTAGAACCTTTCGGTTTTGGGCAAGCCATTTATATTAATCATCCGAATGGATTGACAACTTTGTATGGCCATGTAAATTCTTTTTTTCCTGCACTTGATGAATATGTAAAAGAGCAACAGTATAAATTAAAATCATGGAAGGTTTTCCTGGATATTCCACCGGGCATGTTCCCGGTGAAGCAAGGGCAGTTTATTGCTAAAAGCGGTAACAGGGGCGGATCGCAGGGACCACATTGCCATTTTGAAATAAGGGATACGAAGACAGATAAAGTTTTAAATCCCCTTCTGTTTGGCTTTCCGATTGCAGACAATGTGCCGCCTACGATTGTGCGTTTAGCCATGTACGATAGATGCCTGAGCACTTATAGCCAAACGCCAAAATTATTTAGTTTAAAAAAAGTAACCGACGGATATATAACAACCACTTCGGTAATTCCGGTGAATACCGATAAAATCAGCTTTGGCATTTCAGCAAATGATAAAGTAAGCGGCTCTTCCAATCCGAATGGCATTTACGAAGCCATACTTTATCTTGATGGTGAAGCAATCTCAGGCTTCCGGCTTGATAGTATAAGCTACGATGAAACAAGGTACCTTAATGCACACATTGATTATAAAACAAAGGCCGCCGGTGGCCCATATATAGAGCATCTCTCAAGATTGCCTGGCTACCCGGAGAGTGTTTATAAAGATATCAGGGGGAATGGTGTAATCGAGCTTCAAGATGATAGCGTACACGCAGTTGAAATAGTTGTAAAAGATGCTTACGGCAATACTTCCAATCTTAATTTTAAAATAAAAAAAGGAATTATCAGGGAGAACGCCAACCTTGCTGATTCTGCAGCTTATTACCAGGAAAAGGAATTTCATCCATGGTTTGTAAATGTTTTTGAAAGCGAGGATTTACAGCTCATTTTAAACCCCGGAGATTTATATGATTCTCTTTCGTTTTCCCACTCGGAGAAAAATGCTACATCGCCCAATGCATACTCTAACATTTATTCGGTTGAATCAGGATTGGTACCCGTTCAAAATTCTTTCAACATAAAAATAAAGGTGAATAAAATTGTACCCGCTGAACTCCAGGATAAAATGCTGATGAAGAGAACGTGGGGAAGCAAAACAGATATTGTAAAAGCAATACGGAATGGCGACTGGTATACCGGATCTTTTCGGGAATTTGGAAACTTTGAATTGGTTGCGGATGATGAACCTCCTGTGATAACGGGTGGTTTCAGGGACAATGCCAATCTCTCAAAATCGTCTCAAATCATTTTTATACCAAAAGATAATAATGATGATGTAGCAAATTTTAATGCAACACTTGATGGAAACTGGCTGATGTTTTCAAATGATAAGGGTCGCGCTTTTATTTATAAATTTGATGAGAAATGCCCGCCGGGAAACCATGAACTAATAATTAGTGTAAATGATATTGCGGGAAATGCCACACAAAAAATTCTTCATTTCATTAGATAAAATAAAAATAATGATTCAATTACAGGAAGGCGATAAGGCGCCCGGTTTTAAAGCAAAGGACCAAAACGGAAATGCCGTTTCGCTGGAAGATTATAAAGGGAAAAAAGTAGTGCTTTACTTTTACCCTGAAGACGATACACCTACCTGTACTGTAGAAGCGTGCAATCTTCGCGATAATTACAGTGTCCTTCAGAAAAATGGATTGGTAGTTTTAGGTGTAAGCCCCGATGATGAAAAGAAACATAAAAAGTTTGAAGCGAAATATAATTTGCCGTTTACATTAGTCGCCGACCCGGATAAGAAGATAATTGACAAATATGGCGTTTGGGGTGAAAAAAATATGTACGGTCGTAAATACATGGGGTTATTCCGCACAACATTCTTAATTGATGAAAAAGGAACGATCGTAAAAGTCTTTAAGAAGCCGAAATCAAAAATTCACGCTGAAGAAATATTGAAGGCATGGGAAGCAGTGAAGTAAAAAATACGGACCATATCGATCTGGCCGGTATAAAAATTAAAGAGAATTCCTGGATAGCAAAACTTGCCGCTAAAAAATTAAAAACTGAAAATGTAGCCATCGTATTTGGCCAAACAATTCATCTTCATAATGTAAGCGCTGCATATTTTTTGAAAGATGAAAAATGGCTGAAGCATGAAACCTGCCACATCAGGCAATATAAAGAGAATGGGTTTTTCACCTTCATTATAAAATATGTATGGGAAAGCATAAGACATGGGTATCACAATAATAAGTTTGAAGCCGAGGCCCGCCTTGCAGAAGAGCTCTAAAGGTTATAATAAAACGATCTTATAAGATTTCCCATGTTTACTATTGAAAATTCATTATATAATTTGCTAATCAAAAGCAGGGAGCTATTTCAACCGGTGGTAAATTTTGATGCGGTGCGTGACAAAATTATTGCCTTAGACTTCACAGAAAAAAATCAAGCACTTGAAAAAATAGATCTACAGGACATTGAAGAATTTTCAACTTATATAAATGATGAACTGAAAGCCAACCATGCAAAGTTTGGCTTCGGCGGTTATGATGAACTTAGAGTTTTGTATAAACGCAGTTCTCTTTTTGATGAAGGCGATGCGGAAGAGCCGCGGCTGCTGCATCTTGGCATAGATATATGGGGCGATGAAGGCACTGAAATCTTCGCGCCTTTGGATGGTGTCGTTTATAGTTATGCTTTCAATAATAACTATGGAGATTATGGCGCCACTATTATTTTATCACATCACATGGATGGGCTTGAGTTTTTTACCTTATATGGCCATTTGAGACTTGCGGATATTCAAAATTTAAAAGAAGGGCAAGAAGTAAAACGCGGACAAAAGTTTGCGCATTTTGGCAAACCGGCTGAAAATGGACAATGGCCACCGCACCTGCATTTTCAAATAATTAATAATCTCTCCGGTTGTCACGGTGATTATCCCGGTGTTTGCAAATTAAGTGAAAGAGAAAAATATCTCGCTAATTGTCCTGATCCTGATATCATTTTGCAACTCGGCAATTTCGTAAGCGATTAATATAAAATTTACATCCGGCATTTACTCGTTTCAGTGAAACAGATTTTGTATTTTCAACATTACAAAAAGTGTGTATGCAAAAATTCTTTCGATGCAGCATATTTGCTGTCGCATTTATAAGCATTGCAATCTCTTTACCTGCGCAAAAAAAAGATGATACTGAATTTCAAAAAGGCTTCATCTTATTATTGAAACTAAATACTGGTGCCGTTACTGATTTTGGTTCTTCTCCTGATTTATGGATTGGCGGTATAAGTTTAAATCCCCAAATAACTATTGCCGAACATCTGCTGCGATTCGGTGCCAACGCAAGTTTGGATTATACCAATAAGAAATTTTCAGGATTGTTCGGGCCAATGGCGGCAATAAAAATTAAAAATTTTGATCTAAGCTCAATTGCAGGACTTGCCAATCTCCAACTAATCGCGGAAGCAAACTGGGGAACCAACAAACAGCAAATGGCAGGTGGTGGCATTGCGCTTGAACTGCTGCAAAAAGCGCAAGTGATTTTTACCTTACAACGGGATTATAATTTGAATAATTGGTGGCTGCAGGCGCATATTGGCGTTAAGCTTAATAAGAAGAAATTTCCAAAAGATGAGTTTAATCAACCCGGTAATCAGTGATCCTGGAAACTTCCTTTTCACTGGTCAATAAATTCATTAAAGAAAAAAATATAAAATGAAAAAAGCATTGGTAGTAAGCGGCGGAGGCTCCAGGGGCGCATTCGCCGTGGGTGTAATAAAATATCTCTCACAAACCTTTGCATTGGAATATGATGTTTTTGTTGGCACGAGTACCGGTTCTTTGGTAGTGCCACTGGCGGCGTTGGGCAAATTGGATGCGCTTCAGGATTTATACACTTCCACTAATACAAGCGATATAATTATTAAAGACAATCTTGGTAACAGGCTTTCCGAAAATTCTATTTTCAGGGTGACGCCGCTTTGGGAAAGAATAAAAAGTATTTATACGGATGATTTTTATGAAGAGCTGATGCAGTCTGGGAAAGAAATCTATATAAATACAACCTGCCTCCAATCAGAAGAATTGGTTGTATTTACAAATGCCGCTTCTCCTAAAGAATCAAAATATTATAGAACAAAAAAAATAATTAACGGCGATCATTTTAGAAAAGCAGTGCTGGCCTCTGCCTGTCAGCCTGTGTTTATGACACCGGTAATGGTAAACTTAAATGTGCCAGGCGAGGAAAACCCGGGCTTCCAGTTTGTAGATGGCGGCGTTCGGGAATATGCCGGTGTTGAAATGGCCATCAATGCGGGTGCCGAAGAGATTTTTACCATTTTACTTGCATCAACAAATCCTGGAATAAATAAAGAAGAATTCAA
Source organism: Ginsengibacter sp. (assembly GCA_039931355.1). Lineage (GTDB taxonomy): Bacteria > Bacteroidota > Bacteroidia > Chitinophagales > Chitinophagaceae > Ginsengibacter. Next base: position 19,439 of record JBDTSD010000035.1, on the reverse strand, counting down.
AACAATCTTTCCGATCCTCTCACAAACCATGGATATTTTTATAACAGATGTGGGAGATAGCGACCTTATTATTCCCCATCAATACAACCAGGCACTAAAGTATATAGATGCGGTAAAAAAGAAAATGCAGAGCGAAGGCATAAGTCTCGATGATATAAAACACTATTTTAATACAGAAGAAATAGATAATCCGTTTGAAAATAAAGTCCCTTTGCTGATACATATTATTCAGCCAGATAGCCCGTTAGGCGGCGGGCCTGGCGGCCTCGATTTTATACCCGCTGAAATGAAAGGGATGCTTGCCAAAGGAGAAATGACGGCTGAAAATTATGTAGCTTCTTTAAATCCCGGCGATGTGGACTGGGCATAAAGCCTTAATATGCTGGAAAAATTGTTGCTACGCCGAAAAATGGATGGTTGCAAACTATTCCACGCACTTATTCGTTATTAAAAGATGATCCGCAAACAATTGTATTTTTACAAATAATTATTTTAGGAATATGGATATTCACCCGGGTACTTTATTGAAAGCTATCGACTCACCCAAAGATTTAAAAAAGCTGGAGCGCAGCCAACTCCCGGAGCTTTGCGATGAACTGCGGCAGTATATTGTAGACGTTGTAAGTGTTCATGGTGGCCACTTTGGTGCAAGCCTCGGCGTAGTTGAGCTTACAGTGGCACTTCATTATGTGTTCAATACTCCTTACGATCAGTTGGTATGGGACGTAGGCCACCAGGCTTATGGGCATAAAATATTAACCGGGCGAAGGGATAATTTTATTACAAATAGAAAATATAAAGGCTTAAGCGGCTTCCCGAAAAGGGCAGAAAGCGATTATGATAGTTTTGGTGTCGGGCATTCTTCTACATCAATATCGGCTGCGCTGGGTATGGCAATGGCTTCACATTACAAAGGCGAAGATGACAGGCAACATGTAGCAATAATAGGCGATGGCGCTATGACGGCGGGAATGGCCTTTGAAGCGTTGAATCATGCAGGCATTGAGAAAAGCAATTTGCTGATAATTCTTAATGATAACTGTATGAGTATTGACCCGAATGTGGGTGCATTAAAAGAATATCTTACCGATATCACCACTTCTCAAACGTATAACAAACTTCGTGATGACTTCTGGAAAGCACTTGGTAAACTGCCGGCAAAAAGCTTTTCGCGTAAAATGGTTTCAAAGCTGGAAGCAGGATTAAAAGGGCTTTTAAGTAACAGCAGCAATCTTTTTGAGGCTTTGAATTTGCGCTACTTCGGGCCGATTGATGGTCACAACATCACTAAACTTGTAGATACATTAAAGGATATAAAAGATATTCCCGGCCCAAAACTTTTGCATATAAAAACGGTAAAGGGAAAGGGGTATGGCCTTGCGGAAAAAGATCAAACCGTATGGCATGCACCAGGTTTGTTCGATAAAATTACCGGTGAAATTTATAAAAAGAAATTTGATCTTCCACAACCGCCAAAATACCAGGACGTTTTTGGCCACACCATAATTGAGCTGGCAGAAAAGAACGATAAAATAATGGGTGTAACGCCTGCAATGCCGAGCGGATCTTCACTCAAGTTTATGATGGAGAAAATGCCAAGCCGTGCTTTTGATGTAGGTATCTGCGAGCAACATGCGGTAACACTTAGCGCCGGCCTTGCCACACAGGGAATGAAAGTTTTCTGCAATATCTATTCTTCCTTTATGCAAAGAGCTTATGACCAGGTAGTGCATGATGTTGCAATACAACAACTCCCCGTTATCTTTTGCCTGGACCGTGCCGGCCTCGTAGGTGAAGACGGCCCTACACATCATGGAGCTTATGATATCGCCTATATGCGCTGCATCCCAAATATGGTTATAAGTGCCCCAATGAATGAAAGTGAATTACGCGACCTAATGTTTACAGCACAATTAGATTCTACAAAAGATCCATTCGTGATTCGCTATCCAAGAGGCTCAGCAGTGAAAGCTGAATGGAAAACGCCAATGAAAGAAATTGAAATCGGTACGGGCAGGAAGTTGCGGGACGGTGAAGAAATTGCCGTCTTGACTTTTGGGCATCCTGGAAATTTTGCTGCCGAAGCTATAAGAGATGCTGTACGCGAAGGAATTAATCCCGCGCATTATGATATGCGTTTTGTGAAACCGCTGGATGAAAAAATGCTTCACGAAGTCTTTAAAAATTATTCCAAAATAATTACGGTAGAAGACGGCACCGTTACAGGAGGCTTTGGCTCAGCGATCCTGGAATTTATGGCTGAAAATAATTACAGTGCACAAGTAAAAATTTTAGGCATCCCCGACAAGATAATTGAACACGGAACACCTAAAGAATTATATACTGAAGTAGGCATTGATGCCAATCACATCGCCGAGGCCATCCGGGATATGGCTAAAATTGAGGTGAATAAATTAATAGCTAAGTAATCACGGTTACCAATTTTTCTTTCGTGCAATCGTGCCAGTTGAATGGGTTAAATAGTTAAGTAAACTTCCACCTATTCTTTCATCCTTTGCATTCAATTTTGATGAATAAGCCTTATGCGTTTTATAAAAAACCTTATTGCATCCACATATTCATTGCGTATGGGCATTTCCAAGCTTACGGGTTTAGGAATTAATATTTTGGAAAACAAAAAAAGCATAAAAGCGCCGGTAAGTTTTTATTCTCTAAAGGCAACCTCTAATCACAGTGAAGAAATTGATTTTGAAAAATACCGTGGTAAGAAAGTTATCATTGTAAACCTTGCCAGCCAATGTGGATACACACCGCAATATGCCGAGCTTGAAAAATTGCATAACCAAAATGGCAGTGTTTTAATACTTGGGTTTCCGTCAAATAATTTCGGTGCCCAGGAACCCGGCAGCGATGAAGAGATTGAGCAATTTTGCAAAATAAATTTTGGCGTTAGTTTTCCGCTTTTTAAGAAAGATGATGTTGTTGGAAAAAGTCAGCAACCCGTTTATCAATGGCTGAGTGATAAAGATAAAAACGGTTGGAACAGTACAGCGCCCAAATGGAATTTTTACAAATATCTTATAGATGAAAAAGGAAACCTTAAAAAGATATTTTCTTCTTCTGTAGCGCCGCAGGATATGATTTTATAAATAGCATTGAGAGCTTAAACTGCGCATTTTTCGTGGTAGTTTATAAGCTCGATCACCGAAGGTTCAAACTCGTATCCACTATATTTTTTTACAATCTCATCAAGCACTTCTATAATTTCATCTACTTCTTTTAGCGTAACCAACCTGAGACGAAACTCTTTTATGTTAGGCATTCCCTTCAGGTAATTAGTATAGTGCCTGCGCATTTCATTAATGCCGACAACTGGCCCTTTCCACTCGTAAGATTTTATTAAATGTTTTTTGCAAACATTTACCCTTTCTTCAATCGTTGGCGGTGGAAGCGTTTCGCCGGTGTTTACATAATGGGTGATCTCTTCAAATATCCACGGATATCCAATGGCGGCGCGGCCAATCATAATTCCATCCACGCCATACCTGTTTTTATATTCCAAAGCTTTTTGTGGCGAATCAATATCGCCGTTTCCAAAAATGGGGATAGTGATTCTCGGATTCTCTTTCACTTTTGCGATAAGCGACCAATCGGCCACACCTTTGTACATTTGCGTACGCGTACGTCCATGAATGGCAAGCGCCTGTATGCCCACATCCTGCAGGCGCTCCGCAACCTCCTCTATATTCCTGGAGTTATCATCCCAACCAAGCCTCGTTTTTACTGTGACCGGAAGTGAAGTGCTTTTTACAACGGCGTCGGTTAGACGAACCATTAGCGGCACATCTTTTAAAACGCCTGCACCAGCACCACGGCAGGCAACTTTTTTTACGGGGCAACCAAAATTAATATCCAGCAAATCAGGATTGGTAGCGTCTACAATTTTTGCAGCCATAGAAAGGCTGTCTTCATCGCCACCAAATATTTGTATGCCCACTGGTTTTTCATAGTCGAAAATATCCAGCTTCTTCCTGCTCTTGATAGCGTCTCTTATAAGCCCCTCGCTGCTGATAAATTCAGTGTACATGAGATGGGCACCCTTATCCTTGCATACCGCCCGAAAAGGCGGATCGCTTACATCTTCCATTGGTGCAAGCAGCAAAGGAAAATCCGGGAGTTGTATATTACCTATTGATGGCATGGGTAGAGCTTTGAGCCGTCAGCTTTCAGTTATCAGCTTTCAGCAAACTTTTAAGTTTTTATAATTATTTTTCGATTCTTTACATTCTAAATTTTATACTATGCGCAATTTTTTAAACCTTGAAATCTGGAAAAGAAGCCATGCACTTACTTTGGAAATTTATAAAAACACTAAGCAATTTCCCAAGGAAGAAACTTTTGGATTGACCAGTCAAATTCGCCGTTCTTCCATGTCCATTCCAACTAATATTGCGGAAGGATGTGGAAGAAATTCTAATCAGCAACTTATAAATTTTCTTCAAATAGCCACCGGCTCATGTTCAGAACTTGAATATCAAATTATTCTCAGCAAAGATCTTTCTTACATAAATGAGCAAGTTTTTAATGACCTTCATTCTAAAGTGATTGAAATAAGAAGAATGATTTATGGATACTCTGATAAGTTATAAGCTTACGGCTCGTGGCTGACAGCTCATAGCTCGCAGCTATTAAAATTGGCTGTAAATTTACGCACTTAAAATTTGAGATAATGGTTGCTGACAGAAATTCGAAAAACATTAGCTATCCCGCGCAATTAGGAATTTTCCTTGGATTGATAGGCGGAGGACTAATTATTGGGGCAATTATTTCCGTTGCAATTTGGATGATTATGACTGGTCGGCCAATTCTTACCATGGCAGATGATATGCTTAAGCCGCAATATTATTATGCAATAATGGCTATACAAGGGGCTTCAACATTGTTCATGTTCTTTATTCCCGTGTACATATTTGCCCTTATATGTTACCGTAAGCCCGCAAAATTTTTGGGATTTAATACCAACATAAACTATAAGCAAGTGCTGGTTGTTATCGGTATCCTGCTGCTTACCTTTCCCCTGTCTGGTGCACTGGCGGAGTTGAATGAAATTATTCCTATACCTAAAACATGGTCCGTGAAATTTAAAGCAATGGAAGATGCCCGTGCCCTACAGGAATCAGCATTAATAAATATCAATTCTTTTCCCAAATACCTCGTTTCGCTTTTTATCATAGGCTTCTTACCGGGCCTGTTTGAAGAAATGTGTTTCAGGGCCGGCCTGCAAAATATTTTTGTACGTTGGTTTAAAGGACCCTGGGTGGCAATCATCCTTACTTCTATTCTCTTCAGCCTGATCCATATTTCGTACTACGGTTTTTTGGTACGCTTTGCTTTAGGAGGCATTCTTGGTTTTATATTTTATTATAGCGGCAGCCTATGGCTTTCTGTATTTTTTCACTTTTTATATAATGGGTTGCAGGTCACTGTACTCTATGTTGTCACGCGTTCAGGGAAAAAAGCGCCAAAAGATATAGAACAGAACTTGCCATTGTGGGCTGGTGTCATAGCGCTTTTCTTAATTATTTATTTGTTTAAAAAATTTAAAGACTATTCGCTATTGCAAAAGCAAACAAAGGTGGAAGATGATGTTCCCGATGACGAATTTCATAACTGGGCAACTGCTCAATCTTAATATTTTTAATGGCTTTTGATACCAAAACTTTCAGGACAAGAGCGCTTACTGCCATTGTTTTTGTTGTTGTAATGCTGGTGGGCTTGCTATGGAACGCGTGGAGTTTTAGCATTCTTCTTACCATAATCCACTTTGGATGCTGGTTTGAATTTATTAAATTACTAAAGAGAATAAATCCAACTGGATTTGGATATTATTTGCCCCTGGGCTTACTATATATTACACTCCCTGTTTTATTAATTGTAAATTTTGGATTTCCCAATACCAATCATTGGCTATATCAAAACGGGTATGAAGATGCGTTTCAATACTCACCCATTATTCCGTGTGGTATTATCTTTTCCATTTGGATAAATGATACAATGGCCTACATCGTTGGATCTTTTATAGGCAAAACACCCTTGTCAAAAATATCTCCCAAAAAAACCTGGGAAGGAACAATGGCCGGTATAATATTATGCATGCTCGTAGGGGGTTTCGTGATTGGGCCAATGCTTAATTATTTTTTTGGAGGAGAAAATTATGTGTCCCGAGTTGATTGGTTTGTAGTCGCTGGCATTGCAGGCGTTTTTGGCACTATGGGCGATCTGCTTGAGAGTAAATTGAAGCGAATGGCACAGGTGAAAGACAGCGGTACAATAATGCCCGGACACGGCGGCTTCCTGGATAGATTCGATTCTTTATTAATTGTGTCAACAGTTATTGGTATATACTATATCTTCTACATGTGATGATGAAAAAGAATTACCACTTTCTTCCCTCTCACTTTTTTATATTTGTGGTTAAACTTATGAGATGAACATTCATAAAGAAGGTTATAAATCTATTGCTTTTAGTGCGCTTGTTTTTGGAGCGGTTAATATTATATTTTTCTACTTTTTCAGCGCATCCATGCCGGTTGTTTCGTGGATTGTTTTTGGTGCAAGCTTGCTATTGCTGTTGTTTGTTATCTCATTTTTTCGTTCTCCAAAAAGAAATTGTACTGTGGCTCACCACCAGGTAATTTGCCCCGCAGATGGAAAAGTGGTCGTAATAGAGGAGACGGTTGATCCTGAATATTTTCATGATAAGCGCCTGCAGGTTTCTATTTTCATGAGCCCTGCAAATGTTCATATTAACCGCATTCCTATGACGGGTGAAGTGCTGTATAGCCAATATCATAAAGGAAAATATTTAGTAGCCTGGAATCCAAAGTCATCTACTGAAAATGAGCGGCACTCTGTAGTTATTAAGAGTGATAGTGCAATAATATTAGTAAAGCAAATTGCAGGCGCTGTTGCAAAGCGAATTGTCAATTATTTGACAGTAGGGCAGCAGGTGGACCAGGGCACCGAGATGGGCTTTATAAAATTTGGCAGCCGTGTGGATGTTTTACTCCCTGCGGGAACAGAGCTCAATGTAAAACTTAACCAGGCAGTAAAAGGTGGCGTAACTGTGTTGGCAACTATTGATGTATTAGTACCAGTGGATGAGGTGAAAGAATGAATATATAATAAAATTAACTGCAATGGCTAATACCCTGCAACAATTAGCAGAGAATAAAATAGCTAATAAAATTCATTTCATTCGGGGCTGCAAAGTAATGTTAGACTTTGAATTATCGGAATTGTACCTGGTAGAAACCAAACAATTGAAGAGGCAGGTAAGAAGAAATATTGAACGATTTCCCGAAGATTTTATGTTTGAATTAAATAAGGAGGAATATCAAAACTTGAGGAGCCAATTTGGTACCTCAAGATGGGGCGGAACAAGATATTTACCAATGGCTTTTACAGAACAAGGGGTAGCTATGCTATCAAGTGTGCTGAGTAGCAAGATGGCGATAGAAGTAAATATTCAAATAATACGGGTATTTAGCAAAATAAGAGAGATGCTTTTAACGCATAAGGACATCTTGTTAAAACTGGAGCAGGTAGAAAAAAAATTAATGAAGCAAGATGGGAAGATGAAAAAATATGAAGAAGATATACAGGTAATTTTTAAAGCGCTAAAACAATTGATAAACCCTCCTCAACCACCAAGAGAAAGAATAGGTTTCAAACCCTGAAACAAAAACATCACAATATTTCTTCCAGTTCCTTCAAATGATGAATTGTATAAGTCGGCTTCAATAAGCACTCTGCATTGATATGATTCACAAAAATGGTATCCATCCCCGCATTGATAGCGCCTTGTATATCTGCGTCAGGATTGTCACCTATCATTATACATTCTTCAAGTATTCCTTTTGTCTTCTTAAGTGCATATTCAAAAATTTCTTTTTTTGGCTTTACAGAGTTTGAAATTTCCGAAGTTATAACGTGTTTGAAATATTTTGAGAGATTAGAATTGTTGAGCTTAAGCCATTGTGTTTTTTCAAAACCATTTGTGATTATGTGAATTGAATACCCTTTGTTTGTGAGGTAGTCAAGTATCTCAAAAGTGTATTCGAACACCTTTTTCTTCGTGGGAAGTATCTCAAGAAATTGAGCGCTCATTTCTTTGGCAAGCCGTTCATCAGCGATTTTAAAATCAAGCAGCGTGCGCCACATTCTTTTCCATTTCAGATCATCGCTGCTTATGTAACCCTTTTGATAGCGGTTCCACAAAATGGTATTGTGGCTTATATAAGCTGTATAAAAGTCGTCAAACTGTATTGCTTTCTGATCGAGCGCAAGCATTTTATACAGCTCCTTCAGCGATTCCTTCGCATTTGCATCGAAATCCCACAACGTATGATCCAGGTCAAAAAATAGATGCCGGTATTTATTAGCCATTGATAATTTAGGGCTTGCCATCGTTTGTTCGATTACCAATTGGTCGTTCATGTAAGAGTTTGCATTAGCATTTAAAATTTTAGATTTGTCCATCAACATAATTTTTATTCAACGAAATCAAGCCATGAATATTGTAGTAACAGGCGCAAGCAAAGGTATTGGAAAAGCAATTGCAGCTACTTTTTCCGATCCCGCAAACCAGGTATTTATATGTGCCCGGGATGAAAATGAGCTTGCAGAAGCAGCCAATGAACTTGCCGAAAAAAAGCCGGGCGCTGTTGTCCGTTTTTTTCCGGCTGACTTATCTGGCAAAAAAGGTGTATTAAAATTTGCTGATTGGTTGTTGAAACAGGATATTCAAATTGACATTTTAGTGAACAATGCAGGACAGTTTCTTCCCGGCTGTGTGTATAATGAAAGTGAAGGGACTCTTGAAAAAATGATTGAGGTAAACCTTTACAGCGCTTATCATTTAACAAGGGCCTTGCTACCGCGTATGATGGAGGCAAAGAGCGGCCATATTTTTAACATGTGCTCTATTGCTTCTTTACAGGCATATAATAATGGTGGTTCATATAGCATCAGCAAATTTGCCTTAATGGGTTTTAGTAAAAATTTGCGTGCAGAAATGATGCCTTTTAACATAAAGGTAACCGCGGTTTATCCGGGGGCGGTCTACACTTCTTCCTGGGAAGATTCCGGTATTGAACAATCAAGAATTATGGAAGTGAAGGATATTGCCAACATGATATATGCCGCCTCAGCGCTTTCTCCGCAGGCCTGCGTGGAAGATATTATTATCCGCCCGCAGGCAGGTGACCTCCCCTGATCTATATCCTTTTAAAAATTTTTTAACAGCAGGTTGTTTTATCTATCTAAAATTCCTTTTCAATTAAAGTAATTTTGTAATTCAACAATGTGGCATAGATGATTAAATATTTACAAACAAATATTGCCCGGTTTTTATTTCTATTAGTTTTTCTCTCCTGCATTTCTATAAGTAATTCTTTATTTGCGCAAGTTAGTTTCTCAGTAGTATGCCCTGATAAAACGATTAGCAAAAATGATTACCTGCAAATACAATTCATGGTGGAGAATGCGCCGGACGTAGAATCAATTATTCCACCTTCTTTTAAAAATTTCAGCATAGTAAGCGGCCCGAACCAACAGAGCGGTATGAGTAACATCAATGGAAAAGTTGATCAGTACGTGGGTATTAGTTTTTATTTAAAGCCGAATGCCCCCGGGAAATATGTTATAGGCTCCGCAACTGCAAAAGTAAATGGAAAGGAATATCACACTAATCCTGTAGCCGTAACCGTAACCAATGCTTCCGGAACTGCACAAAATAATTCGGGTTCTTTATCTCCCTTTGGTAGCATGACATTCGATTTTCCAACAGAACCTACTACGCATAGGTTTGATGATTATATTTTAAAAAAGGGAGAGAATGTTCATGACAAGGTTCAGAAAAATCTTTTCATAAAACTTGATATAAATAAAACATCCTGCTATGTAGGTCAGCCTATCATTGCCTCTTATAAATTATATACAAGGTTGCGTTCTGAATCTGTAGTAACAAGTGCTCCTTCCTTCAATGGTTTCTCAGTGAGCGAGCTTGAAGTGAATGATGTAAACTCTGCAAGCGTAGAAAAATATAACGGACGTGACTATAATGTGTATACTTTGCGGAAAGTGCAATTGTATCCGTTGCAAGCCGGCACGTTTACGCTTGATCCGGTGGTAGCAGATAATAAAGTGACCTTTCTTAAATCAGAATATGCAGGATCACAGGAAGGTGATATGTTTTATGATATGCTGCAAAATTTTGCCAATGCAACTTCGCCTCAAAATTCTGTTATCGAAGAGCATGTGACGCTGCAAAGCAAGCCAGTTGAAATAACTGTAAAGCCATTACCGGAAGAGAATAAACCTGCTGATTTTAAAGGCGCTGTTGGCGATTTCAGGCTAAGTTCTTCCCTGGAAAAAAATAATATTACCACCGATGATGCCGGAAATTTAAAAGTGACTCTTGAGGGCATTGGTAATATTCAATTAATAAATTCACCTAAAGTGACCTGGCCTGATGGAATTGATGGATATGATGCCAAAATAACAGATAACATAGATAAATTTTCTGTTCCTATAAAAGGTACAAAGACATTTACGTTTCCTTTCACCGCTTCAAAGGCAGGAAATTATACGATACCCGCCTTTTCGTTTTCATATTTTGACCCCTCGACGGAACAATACAAAACGTTGCTCACGCAACCGGTTATTGTAAATGTTACCAAAGGAAAAGGTAATTCTCAAAACCGTTTTGTAAAAAATGTAACTGAAGATGGCGATCAAAGCGGGAGCGCACTTACAAAATACGCGTCTTACTTAATTGTTGCCGCGGCGTTCATCGCACTTTTTATTTTTATTAGCGTACGTCGTAAGTCTGTAGAAGATAAAAAGAAAAAACTTTTGCGAAGCACTATGCTGCAAGTTGATAAAATAAAAGAAGAGAAAGAGCCGCAGTTTTTGATTCCTGAAAACCCGCTAATAGAAGCACATACCAAGTTGATGGAGGAAAAACAAAATGAATTTTATAGTGTGCTTGATTGCTCATTGAAAAATTATTTGGCCGGAAAATTTAAAGTACCCATAGAAGAACTCACTAAAAAAAGAATAAATGAAGAGTTGGATAAATGCAATGTTGGCCTTGGTACTTCTTTAATGCTCAACTCCCTGCTTGATGAAGTAGAATTGAATGTGTATGCTCCCCCGTCTAATTCAAATCACCTGAAAAATGTTTATGAAAAAGCTTCAGAAGTAGTTGCCCTGCTTGATAAGCAGGTTTGCTAATCATCTGTAAACTTATAACCCAGGCCTCTTACAGAATGAAAGAATTTTGGATTGCGGCTGTCTTTCTCAAAATATTTTCGAAAGTTTAAAATGAAGTTATCAATGGTTCTTGTAGTAGGATAAACATTGTAGCCCCATACGGCCTGCAAAATTTTTTCACGGGTTACCACTTCATTTTTATTTTCTATAAGCAGCTTCAATAACATAGCTTCTTTTTTTGTAAGAGCTAATGTTTTACCGTCAACTGTTGTGCATTCAAGTGCTTTAAATTTAATATTACTTTGCCCAAATGAATATTCGTCAGTCACCTGCACTTTTGCAGAAATGCGCTGGCTTTTATTTATAAGCTTATTTACCCTTATCAAAAGTTCTTCAAGATCAAAAGGTTTAGTGAGGTAATCATCCGCGCCTTTTTTTAAACCGAGCACTCTATCTGTACTGCTGTTTTTTGCGCTTAAAATAAGAATAGGAATTTCCGTGTTGCTCAGCCTTATATTTTCGCAAACACTTATTCCATCTATTTCAGGAAGCATTACATCGAGTATTATAAGATCGAAATATTCGCTACGCACTGCATCGAGTGCAGCCGCACCATCATACGCAGACGTTACCTCATATCCCTCCATTTCAAAATTCAAGCGAAGCACTTCCTGTAAATTTTCTTCGTCCTCCACAAGCAGTATAGAAAGTTTTTTTTGTTGCATATAGTTTCAATAAAAAATCAACAATTCTAAAGAGCTGCAAAATTTATTTCAAAAATACTTCCATGCGGAGTATTATTTATCACATGAATACTCCCGTTATGCTCTCTTATTATTGTTTTAGTGAGATATAAGCCGAGGCCTGTTCCTTTGGTTTGATTATTGTCACCGCGATAGTATTTTTCAAAAATTTTTTCTTTTTCAATTTTACTTATACCGGGCCCTTCATCAATTATCTGCGCTGTGACCAGTTTATTTTTTGTAATCACTTTTAGCAAAATTATTTCCTCTTTATTGGAATATTTAATAGCATTATCCAGAAGATTATTTAAGGCAAGTTGCAATAGCAATCTATCTCCTTCTATAAATGCCATCTCACTGATATCTGTTTTAATTTTTCTGCCTGTAAAGCGGGCAATAAAATTTTGAGCGCATTCACCGGCGAGCTCTGAAAAATCAATGACCTCCTTTACGATCTTATAATCACCTGCTTCTATCTGGCTTGTAAGTAGAATATTATTGCAGAGTGCATTCAGGCGGTTAGCTTCCTGGATGGTCATACCTATAAGCTTTTGCTGCTGCTCAACATTGAGTGTTCGCTTTTGTAAAGTCTCCAGGTTGAGCTTGGTTATTGCTATGGGCGTTTTCAGCTCATGTGTAATTGCCATCATAAAATCCCGTTGTTGCTGCGATTGCCGGAGTTGCCTGTTGATCGCCCTAAACACAAACACAGCACCTGTAACAATCAATAAAAAAAAGGTGGTTCCTTCCCCAATATACTGAAATGTCTTCCTGTTTTTTGCTTCCGCAATTTTGCTCATGTTTTGTACGGCTGCAGGATCTTTCTCATCTATCATTTCAAGCCGGTAAAACGTAAGTTCATCATTTTGTTTATTTAGGGCTATATACCAAAAAATTAACGCGGCTACTATGTAAGTAAGAAGGAACCAATACAAAATGTTGATGGTGCGCAGCCGCTTTATTTTTAATTTATTTGTAAGCGACTCCAGGTAAGCCATGAGAATTCAAAATTGAAAGAATAAAAAATTGCAGCTTATTTTAATTTATTCAAGACCATGATTTGCTCTTCAATAAAGTTTAACTTTTTCCAAACGAATGCCAACATTCATAACATTGTGTAATGGATTTTCACGCATTATTTGCGCAGCAGTAAATGTGTAAGTCCCGGGCTTTTTAAAGGAAAGAGGGCCGCGGCTAATATTTTTTCTTACCTCGTAGATGTCATCCATGCCTGCGCCTTCCCAGCCCTTAGCATCATCCGCCAGCTTAAGATTTATATTTTGATATTGCATCATATCTCCCGGAAATTTAGTGCCAAGGCGCAGCCAGATATTATTATAGTTATATCGGTCAGTATGCCGCAATACCACATAAATATTGTACTGTGCGGAAGTATCTGTTATGGCGAATGTAAAAGCCGGATTATTGTTATAAAACCATTTTTGTGAAGGTATCTGAACTATTTTTTCGTATTGATCAATTTGTATGCAGGACGCTAATTGCAAAGAGATAAGTAATATTGGAATAACTTTTTTCAAATCAGTTTTTATGCGAAATTATTTGTTTTCTTTTTGCCAGCAGAAACTGTGGAAATTGAAAATTATAAAACATTAAAGATTTGTTCTTTCGCTTTTTCAAGATCATCCTTCATCAGCACGACGCATTTTTGAATATCAGAATCATATGCTTTTGAGCCTGTAGTATTTATTTCGCGGCCTACTTCCTGCATAATGAAGGCAAGCTTTTTTCCTTTTGATTCTTCTTTTTCATCAAGAATGTCTTTAAAATATTCGCAATGATTTTTAAGGCGCACCTGCTCTTCCCTAATATCAATTTTTTCGATGTAATAAATAAGTTCCTGCTCAAGCCTGTTAGGATCATAATTTTCTTTACCAACATTTTCTTCCAGCAATTGAATCAGCTCGGCTTTCATTCGCTCTTTTCTTTTTGGCTCAAGCTTTAATATTTCTTCTTCCTGCGCATTTATATTTTTTATGCGCAGGCGCAATTCCTTCTCAAGCGATTTGCCTTCTTCAATTCTATGATTGTTCAATTCTTTTATGGCAGTTTCAAGCACAGTCTTCAGTTCTTTCCAATCATTCTCATCAAGTATCTCATTGCTGGGTGACACTACTTCCGGAAGCCTTAACAGCGCACCCAGCACGGAGTTGGTATCAATATTCAATTCGCCGGCGAGCTCACTTATTTGACTGTAATATGCTTTTATTAAATCGGTATTTATGACGACAGGCTTAGATGATCCGTTTTGCTTTATAAGTATGAAACACTCTACGCTTCCTCTTACAAGATTTTCCTGGAGCAAACTGCGTATATCAAATTCGTATGGCTTTAGCAGCGGTGGAATTTTTAAATTTATTTCAAGCTGCTTGCCATTAAGTGACTTGATCTCAACCAAAAATGTTTTATCGTTTACTGTCTGTTCAGCTCTCCCAAAACCCGTCATTGATTTTACCATACTCAATTGTGTTTTTTAATTTGTAGCAAGTTATACAATTCTGTGTGAGATAGAATTTTCATTTCGCCTGGCTGCAAATGAGCAAGAGTAACGTTTCCTATCCTGTATCTTATAAGTCTTAATGTGGGGAAACCAACACCTGCAGTCATCTTTCTTACCTGCCTGTTTTTGCCTTCGGTTAAAATTATTTTCACCCAGCTTACAGGAATATTTTTCCTCGTACGGATTGGAGGATTGCGTTCGGGCACTTGCGGAGAAACGATAAATTTTTCAACCTTACATGATTTGGTTCGATAAGATTTTCCGCCAATGTTTATAGTTAGCCCTTTTTGCAATTCGTCAACGGCCTGTTGTGTCACCATATTTTCTACCTGTGCCCAATACTCTCTTTCATGCGCCAGCAAAGGGTTTAATAAGTAGTTGTTTAATTTTTTATCGTCGGTTAATATTAATAAGCCTTCGCTGTCATAATCAAGGCGGCCAACAGGATATACATTTGAGGGCACATCAAAAAAATCTTTCAATGTTTTTTTTCCTTCCTGCGAAGTGAATTGCGACAGCACATTAAAGGGCTTATGGACAATAAAATATTTATGCAAAAAAATATTTTAAGAAATTAAAAAAAATAAAAACGCGGTGATCGGCTGCTGAAAATAATAAAGCCCGTCTTTGAATTGCACGGGCTTTGTTATATAGATGGGTTAGTAAGTACAGGAAATAAAATTTCCTACACAATATTAAAAATAAATTCTTCTAACAAGAAAATTTTTACTCATTATTTTATCAACATTCTAAAATGAGTTGTGGATAAGCACATCATTTTTTTGCATAAAAGTTTTGTCTTCTTTTAATTTTTCATGCATAAAAAATTCGCTCGAAAAATGAAGTCTAAATCATATGTCATTACAACCCGCACTGCACAATAGTTTCAAAGGTATTTTCTTTTAAAAATTATTTAAGTACTCTGTTAATACAGCTCTTTTCATGAATGTTGTGTTGGCTAAGGTTAGAAAAAATTGATTTTATCACGGTGAAATTTTTTTCAATTTTTTAAGGCGGCTTTATAAAGATTTGATCTCAAATGCGGGCAGACCTTAATCTTTATCTTTGCTCCATAAATTATTTTTATGCAGTTCCCTTCTCCTGTTTCCGCCCAATGGATTTCAGAATTTATTAATGCTGAAATCGCCGGCAATAAAAATTCATCAGCAACAGGCATCAATGAAATACATAAAGTAAATGAAGGAGATATAGTTTTTGTTGATCACCCAAAGTACTATGAAGCTTGCCTTAATAGCGCTGCTATTTTTATTATCATTAATAAAAAAACCGAAGTGCCTGCAGGCAAAACTTTATTTATTGTTGAAGATCCTTTCGAAGCTTATTCAAAAATTGTTAATCACTTCAGGCCATTTGTTCCCTCAAAACAAATGATCAGTGATTCCGTAAAAACAGGAATGAACACGATAATAATGCCGAATGTTTTTCTCGGTAACAAAGTAACTGTTGGTGATAATTGTATCATTCATCCCAATGTGTCAGTTTATGATAATACGGTTATTGGCAACAACGTGGTGATACATTCCGGCACTGTGATAGGCAGCGACGCTTACTACATGAATGCGAAAAAAAACAGGGAGGTATGGTATAAAAAAATGCAAAGCTGCGGGAACGTCGTTATAGAAGATGATGTGGAGATAGGCGCCAACTGTACTATTGACCGTGGTGTGAGCGATGAAACCAAAATAGGAAGAGGGACAAAGATTGATAATCTTGTACACATCGGCCACGAAGTGATTGTTGGAAAAAATTGCCTGATAGCTGCACAGGTTGGCATTGCTGGTGGAACAACTTTAGGCGATGGCGTAATTCTTTGGGGGCAGGTTGGGGTAAATAAAACAATAACGATTGGTGAGAATGCCATAGTAATGGGCCAGGCAGGAATAACATCAAGCATTGAAGGAAATAAAAGTTATTGGGGCACACCTATCCAGGAATTTTACAGCAAGAGAAAAGAGCTTGTATTGATAAAGCGGCTTCCCGAGATTTGGGAGAAAGTAAAAAAGCTGGTGTGAAAGGAATGTATGATGTACGATGTTTTGATGTGAGTTGTTAGTTTAATGTGCGATATGATAGAAGCACATGTCCACCGAAATTGGGTGTTACCAGAAGCGTGGCCCAAAACGAGTCAACTTTCCCGGTCATAGCGAATTTTATAGTATTACAGTTTATAACTCTCCAAAAACTTCAGGCAATCTTTTTTGTCTTTAAAGCTTGCTTCAATTTTATCACCTGTATTGTATCTGATAATTACGTCATATCGGATTAATGGTAATTTAGATTGAGTTTCTGAATATTGTTCTAATAATTTTATTGCATCACTTATGCTATTTGCCACTGATTCTTTTCCATGAAGCGGAAGTAAAATGATTCTTTCAATAAATCGAGATACTGAATTAGTCAGCGCCTCAAAGAAATTATCAACTTCTTTTTTATTTAATCTTGCTAACTCTTTGGCTACATCAACTTTGTTGGGCAACTTAACCCAACTATCAATTTTTATTCTAAAATCAGCTTCTGCTGTCTTTTCATCAAACGCAGCATCAATGCCGAATTTTTTAAATGCTTTTATAACTGTTTCGTATGGAAAATATAATACTGTAAACCCATTTGATTTTAGTTGGCTTAATGCTCCCGATGTAAAAACTCCAGCTAATATTACTCCTATAAAAGGTGAAGAACTTTGATATTTTCCTGCCAAAGGCAGAATTGCACTTTGAATTTCCTGTGCTTTATTTCTTGAATGCTTGGTATATCGCCTCCATGCTGATTCTATAAATGCGATAGGAATTCCTACGGTGTCATCTGTTGCTCCTCTTTCAAGCACAAAGTCTAAATCGTGTTTGTTTTTGTTTCCGTCAAACCATGATACTTTCTTCCCGGTTCTTCCTTTCCTTACACCTTTTTTATCAAGATAAAGTTTATGCTTTTTAGCGAACTTTTGAAGATGGCGTTCTAAAGCCAACTCCAAAAGTTCTCCAATTATTTGCCCGAATTTATGTGATAATGATTCTGCCATATTTAGCTGTTAATCCAAAGGCGGCCTTCATGTAGAGGAACAGTATGTTTTCTATTTTTCCATTTTGTGTTTCTGTCACGCAATTTTTCAAAACTATAATCACTAAAGCCTGCTGAAACTGATAATTCACCTAACCACTTGTCAACCGGAACATAAATTCCATAAGGCGCAGAATCACCAATTACAAAACACATTAAAGCATTGTCGCCTGTAACTCTGCGAAGTGAATGAAAAACTTTTGCAAGGTCATTGAAGTAAGCGGCAATCATGAAATGATAATTCTTTTTGCCTCCATGTTTTAACCGTTCAATTTTCAGCGTTTCATAAACAATTCTCAACTCACTTTGAATTGGTTTTAGCAACGGGCTTTCAATTATGCTTTCAACTTCATCTGCTAATTTGGAAACGTGCTGCGTGCAAGCTCTCACCAAATGTTTTCTAACATTGTCTTGCAAGTCAGCCCAGCCATTTATATCTCCCCAAAAAGTCATTTCCAATCTTGTTGCATCAGCATAATCGTAATTGTTTGCATAAGGGGGTGAAGTAATCACCAAATCACCCCAACGATCAGGAATGGATTGAATGTTTCGTGCATCTTCATTCAAAATTTTTGAATCAACAACATTTTTGAATCGGTTTTGAGTTCGTTTCATGTCCAAATACATATCATTCACCTTGACTTCAAAAGCCACAAACGCATCAATCACTTTTGCTTTGGTTTTGGTTGGTTGAATGTATTGCCATTGTGCAGTTCCGACAGGTGAAGTTGTGCGGAGAATGGAGGTAATGATAAACCAATTAAAGTTTTTTATTTCTTCTTCTTGTTCGGTTTCCAACCAGGTTTGTTTGAGTGCTTCCAACTTTTGAATAATCTCAACTGGATAACAACTTGCAATGAGTTTTGGAAAGTCTGTTTTAGTAATCGTTTTTATTTTTGCATTTCGCAGCAATTTAAGTGCTTCTGATTTGAATTTATCAGCAGGATAATTCCAATCCAATTTTGCTTTTGCAATTTTGTAAATGTATGGATGTGCTTCAATCCCAAAAGATTCAACGCCTTCAAACTCGCTTTCTAATAAAACTGTTCCTGAACCAGCAAAAGGGTCAATAATTCTTGTCCGTCCATTTAATTTTTCCCGTCTGATAAGTTGGTTCACCCATGATGCAGAAAACCCAGCAGTGTATCTATACCACTTGTGAATAGGCAAACTCATATTGTGTGCAAAGGTTGCAGAGTAATCCTGCTCAACTTTTATCTCGTCTGGAAATAAATCCAATTCTATTGCTTGTACATTATATGCCATAATCAAGAGGATTTATGTTTCTTTAAATATTCAACTTTTTCTTCTGCTACCTTCAGTGTGTCAAGGTCTGCTTCTTCTTCTATAATCTTATATGCAAATTGGTCGCTTAGCATTTCCTTTATAAGTTGCTTTTTATTTACTTTAAAGAATATGGCAACTTGTTTTATTTGCTCTCTTGTTGGTTGTCTCTCGTTGCGTTCTATCTTCCCAAGCAAAGAAGGGTCAATCCCAATATTGCTGGCAACTTCTCTTAAAGAAAGATTTGCATTCTCCCTTAATTTTCTTAATTGTTCACCTATTGTTGAAACGCTCCTTTTAGCTATTGGCATTGGGACGTATTTTGTCCAAATTTAGTAAATGCAAGTTTGATGGACACATTTTGTCCTCTAAAAGTTACTAACAAATTGTGAGTTTGCAAGGCTGGCTTTGTGTTAAGGTCTTTGTGTCTTGCTATATGCTAAAATATCGTGGGGCAAAGTTATGTGATGTGTCAACTGTTGCGCTTTTTCGAAATGAGGGGACGTACATTCGTTCATATCATATCATATCCTCACTTTCCTTTCAACCGATATTTCTTATTCACTTTAGGATTATTGAAA
>JBDTSD010000034.1:0-33673 GCA_039931355.1 Ginsengibacter sp. | reverse complement strand
ATAAAGTGACGCTCTATAAAAATAAAAATATCATTGATGAAAACGATCCTTTAAACAAAACAAAAAATGTAAACTCCGGCAAAGAATATACCTACGATCGCAAATCAATGGTACCTCCTGACACGTTGATATACTCTGCTGAAGAAGGGTACAAGGGCGCTCATTTCGACCATCATTATAACTGGATAAATGCCATTCGTACCAAAGGCAAAGTAACCGAAGATGCATTGTTTGGTTATCGTGCTGCGGCTCCAGCCTTATTATGCAACGACAGTTATTTCAATAATAAAATACTGCAATGGGATCCTGAAAATTTAAAAATAATCACCAAATAAATTAGACAATGATGAAAAGATTAGCAGCATGCTTAATAACAACAGGGATCTTAATTTCTTGTTCGTCTTCAAAAAATGCAGGTGAGAATAACCTCTCAAAAATGGAGAAAGAGCAGGGATACAAATTACTGTTTGATGGTAAAACGATGAACGGATGGCGAACGTATCAAAATAAATCTGCGGCATCCTGGGCAGTTGACAGCGGCACCTTGCACTGTAAGGGAGGCAATGCAAACTATGGCGCCATCACTGCGGATCTTATGACAAAAGATCAATATAAAAATTTTGATTTCGAGGTGGATTACAAAATATCACCAAAAGGAAACAGCGGTATATTATATCTCGTAACAGAAGACAGTTCTTCTTCTTATTTAACAGGCCCGGAGTACCAGATCATTGATGATGTAAATTTTCCAGAGAAACTTGAAGCGTGGCAGCACACTGCTGCTAACTATGCGATGAACCCTGCACCGGATGCGCAACCCAACACTGCAGGTGAATGGAATCATGCCCGCATTGTAAAAAATGGCAATCATGTTGAGCACTGGCTCAATGGTAAAAAAGTAGTGGCCTACGAATTACACAGCGATGAATGGAATAAAAATAAGATGGCGGAAAAATTCAAAGATGATGCTGGCTATGCGGCTGCCGAAAAAGGCTATATCACTTTTCAAAACCACGGGAGCGAAGCATGGTTTAAGAATATTATGATTAAAGAATTGTAGGACTTGCAAACCTATTAAGCGCTTTTTATTTTGGCTTCACCAGTATTGCATAAATAACATAGAGCCATCCAAGCAAGCCATGGATGATTGCCCAAAGAATTGATTTATTCCTGCTCCACGAAACTACGACTGCGATAACGCCTCCCAGGCCTATGCCGGGACCGTAGTACATAGGTTGTACATAGCCATCATTTGGGCCGGGGCCACATGAGATAACAAGCAGCGCTGCAATAAATGTTGAGAAGAATATTTTTTTTGACATGTGATTATCTATTAATGAAATATTTTATCCGGATAGGAATCAAAAGTATAAAATTCAATTTCTAATAAATCATTTGCAAAAAATAAAATAAATATCGGACCGCATCGTAAATTTATTTATGAAAAAAATGCGGATAGTACAACCTTTAGATGCTGCTTCTATTCTGGAAATATATACGCCTTATATATTAAATACAGCCATCACTTTTGAGACGGAAATTCCCTCAACAGGTTCTTTTGAAGAGCGCATAAAACTTTACACTGAAAAGTGGCCATGGATTGTATATGAAGTAGATGGAATAATAGCTGGATATGCGTATGCAACCAAACACCGGGAAAGGCTCGCCTACCAATGGTGTGTCGAAAGTTCCGTGTACATCAGGGATCGATTTCAACGTGAAGGTATTGCTTCCAAATTATACAATGTATTGTTTGAAGTGTTACGCTTACAGGGTTTCATAAATGTGTATGCGGGTATCACTTTGCCCAATGACAGGAGCATAACTTTTCATGAGAAACTTGGCTTTTCAAATTTTGTTTACTATAAAAATGTCGGTCATAAACTTGGAGCATGGAGAACAGTGGGCTGGTGGCAAAAGCAAATAAATGATTATGAAATACAACCATCGGCGCCCGTGGATTTTCGGGAAATGGATATTAATTTGATTAACTCATTTTTGAATGAAGAAAATAAAAAGAAATAAAATTTCTTTGTCCAATCAAAACATTTATTTAGCCTTCATGTAATCAATCAGCTTTAGTAAATCTTCTTCTTTATTGAAATGAACGGTGTTATTTTTCAGGTATGCTGAAAGTTTATTTTCGTGTTGTGAAAAAACTTTGTAAAAACTTTTTTTAGAGGCGGGTATAAAATTATATGAATTATCCGCGAGATAATATTTTGTGCTTGCAGCATATATCACATTTTCGTCCACGTTTATTTTTTGGCTCACAGCCTCATCGGTAATATTATCTAGAGAAGTCGCCGCAGAAGTGCCGGAATAGGTTCCATAAGCACCTTTTTTTTCCTTCCCATTAAATTTTATAACCTTATTCCTTGCAAGCTTCACAGATGGATAATGCGTAATCAATTCTACATAATTTTTATCAGCATAATAAAAAGTATCCTTATTAATCGCGATGCATTGTAGCGTTTCCGGTTTCGCAAGTTCCATCGTTTCGCCTTTCTCATTTTGAAAAACTATTTGTCCTGATAAGTAATTGTAATTGAGGTCTGCAGTTGCCGCAGGTCGGTTAATGTATAACACTTCGCCAGGAATAAACGAAGAATATTTAAAAGTAGAATGAACGAGGTCTCCGCTATCCTGGCTGATGGAATTAATGCGGTAAGACTTATTGTTTTGTGATTCTGCCTGCTTAACAAAAAGGAACATTACAATAATTGTTGCTAAAATTCGCATTACAATAATCGACAGGCGTTGCATAATATGCCAAATATATATCCCCGCCTGATTAGTTTTTATTTGTAAAGACCAAACCGTGTGTATGTATTGCTAAGGCAGCAATTTTATTACCTGAAGACAACTAGCGCATAGGAGTTGGCCATTGAAAAATAAAATTGAAACAGTGTTGAGGCAAATAAAATTTGCCCGCAGCTTATGCTAGTGATCCAAATAATCTATTGCTTCAAAAAGTTTGACTTTGATGAAAAACTTTCATCAGAAATCTCAACGGTATATACACCTCTTGACAGATGTTTAATTGGCATGTTTATATTACGATTACCAGAAATCATTGAATGCTCTACCAGTTGGCCATTTGCGTTCCATATGTTTAGTTGTCCATGCTGCAGCGGCGCATTCATTATAATGTTTAGTTCATCGGTTACAGGGTTCGGGAATATTTTAAATGAATTTAATTTTCTTATTTCAATGACCTTTACGCCGCTATAGCTTACGTTGTTATAGAAATCCATTTGTTTTAAACGATAATAATTTTTGCCATTCTTTGATAATGCATCTGTAAAAGAATAATCCGCTCCTTTACCAGCAACGCTTAAAGTTTTCACATAGCCGATTGAATCAAAACTTACTCCATTACCGCTTCTTTCTATTTCGAAACCACGGTTATTATTTTCCGCATACGTTTTCCATTGTAACCATATTGCATCATTATTTTTTTTGCCCAGGTTAAAGTCCAGGCCGGTAACCCCTAACGTGCCGGGACCGCGCTTATATTGAAGCATCCATTCATATACATTTAATCCTTCCACTGCATCTAACGGTGCGGTAAAACTATAAGTAGAATCCCAGGCATTATGCTGATCATCATGAAAGATGGTTTTTTTTGCAAGCGGATTTGGTGGCGAAGATGCAGTGTTGATCAGGTGTATGTAAGCATTTGTTGTTGTATCCACAGGCACCGTTGGGTCACCATCATTATGGGTAGCCCATATCGCTATGTTACCCGCAGCAATTGTTTCTGCTTTTAGTGTATCACCATAAGATCCTCCACAAACGGGCACCATAGCAGCAATACGATTTGCGTAGGTAACATTATTTCCTGCATAATCCCAAACCAGCCCACCTCCCAGGCTCAAGCCAGTCATGTATATCCTTATTACGTCCACCCTATAATGAAGAATTGCGAAGTCAATAAAATCATTGATAGACTGTGGGCTGGCAACACCTGTGAACTGTGGAAAAAGAACGATGAATTTATAATCCTGGCCATTCACATTGAAAGAAGTTGGGAAAATTCCCTGCGTGATTTGCCAGCCTGTTGCGCCATATATCTGTATCACATAAGGCAACTGGGCCGGGCTTCCGTCGCCGTTTTCACCATAGCCACCGAAGCATAATAACAGAGGATACGTTTTATTACTTGTGGGGTCATAGCCCTGCGGTAAATATTCATAGAAACCATTTGATAAGGATGAAGTTGAAATATATTTTGGCGTAAGCGTTTGGCAAAATGTATTTCCTGCTGCTAATAAAAGCAGCGTTGGTAATACAATGCGAAGCATGAAGAAGTTTTTTATGTGTTTCATAAAGCAGTGTATAAGCAGGTAAAGTCTTGGGGTTTTATGTAAGATTGCTTTCTAAAATTAGAACTTTTAGGCGATTGAAATGAAGCTATTTTTTAGGGTGATACTCTTACTTTTTTGAAAAAATATTAACCGCCTTGCAGGCAATTATTCCTATTGTTTTTGAATATCCGGGGAAACTTTTGATAAAAATTGTAATAAAAAATGCGCTTATTTCTTTTCCTCTGCCGGTATAAACTTCATTGAGATTGAATTCACGCAATGCCTTGTATTTTTATCTGTTAACCTTTCTCCAATAAAAACATGGCCGAGATGTGCGTCGCAATTATTACAAACTATTTCTACTCGCCTTCCATCTGCATCAGGAACCCGTTTCACTGCTCCGGGAATTTCATCATCAAAACTTGGCCAGCCGCAATGTGAATCAAACTTATCTTTTGATTCATATAGTGGTGCGTTGCACCGCCTGCAGATGTAAGTTCCTGTGGCTTTATTGTTATCATACTCACCGGTGAAAGGCATTTCGGTTCCTTTGTGAACGATTACTCTTTCTTCTTCAGGTGTAAGTTTATTATACTCCATAGGTATTATTTTGAATGCATTTTATGTAAAATTAAGCAATCACTTTCATGTGAAAACAAGACCGGTTACATTCTCTTGCCGCTTATACCAGAATCTGTGTTCTTACAAAAGGAACATTTAATTTTAAAAAATAACTTCCCACGTGCAGCACATAGAATTTTTCGATATTGATCATTTTGAAAATAATTATCACCGGGTAAAACCGGTTGATGAACTGTCTCTTTTTATTGATTTTTTTTGGGAAACAAAATTTGATTCTTTGCTGCAGCAATATCCCGACGGCTTTTCTGATGCGTTGTTCCCAAATATAGGATATACGTATCTTATTAATTTAGGAACGCCTTTTACAATGCAGGTAGACGAAGAAAAATATGAAATGAAGACAGACGGATTTTTGCCAAGACATAAAGCAATCGAATGCTATCACCAAAAAGGCAATCGCTTATTCGGAATAAAATTTAAAGTGTCGCCGGTTATTTTTGAAAAGAGAATTAATTTTTCTGAATATAGGAATTACATTTTCCCATTAACCTATTTATTGGACCGCGTAATTATTAGTGAAATAAAATCAGCCAGTGATTTTGAAACACGGGTCGGCATCTTAACGCAATATTTCTCAGGCATCGTAAAAAAACATTCGGAGCCTTTACCCTCAATAAGAATTGTAACCGAAATTCTCGAAGAATGTAATACAACGAATAGCTTTGATATCCCTGTAAAACTGCTTGCGGATAAATATGAAATTTCTACACGAACACTGCAACGCTATTTTGAAAGCCACACAAGCCTGAGCAGTAAAAAAGCTTTGCAAATATTAAGGATAAGAAAGGCTACGCATCATCTTGCCACATCACCATTAGATTTCCATTATTCGTTGTATGGATACTATGATCACAGTCATTTCTATAAGCACTTGAAAAGTTTTTTGCAAAAATCAACTTTACAAAAGTTACAACCCCATTTAAAGTTGCTGGAAAAATTGCATCATCAATAATCGCTGCACATTATCCGGCTCTCTGCCTTTCTTCTTCTGAGCCGGTGCTTCTTCTTCTTGCTCCCTGCACAGAATTTTTTCCAAACCTGTAAGTAAAGGTGATGGTACCGACGCGGGTTTCGCGGTATGCATGCCATTTTTCAATGTAATTATTATAAGTGATAACAGCGCTCGGTAAATTGGTCCAGAAAATGTCTGTAATATTAAAGCGTAAAGTCCCCTTCTTTTTTAATATGATCTTTTGCACTCCTGCTCCAACACCCCATTGAGGATCTAAAACCATAAAACCATATTGGCCACCTGTATTAAGCGAGGCATTTAATTCTGCCGTCCAACCTTTGCTAAATGTAAACGTGTTATTTGTCCTGATGTCTGCGGCAGGTTTTCCGTTGTTGAGCATAGTGCCGCTAAAGTTCCCATTATATTTCTGGTAGTACAGGTTGCCATTATTAATCATGCTCCACCACTTATTTATTTTTACGGGTGCAGATACTGAAACACCATAATAATCGGAAGAAGAAAGATTAATAGGTATCTGCACCGTAACATTTTCCGCAGAAGGGATATTCGGGAAAACTTCTTTAAACCTTGCCAGTGTAATGTTCTGATCGTCTTTTGTATGACTATAGTTTACTGAAAAGCTTAAACTTTTTACTGTATAGCTTAATTCATAAGACCAGGTAAGTTGTGGAAGTAAGGCCGTGTTTCCCGTGGCATAAGTAGATACATCAATTAAAAATAAAAACGGATTTAACTCTGAATAGCCCGGCCGGTCTATGCGCCTGCTTACTGATACACCCAGTGTTTGTTCTTCTTTGATTTTGTAATTAAAAAATGCACTAGGGAATAATTGGAAATAAGAGGAATCAAATTTTACGTTGCCGATTTTCTGCTCGGTTCGTATATCAGTTTGTTCTCCCCGCAATCCAAACTGGAAATTAATTTTTTTAATTTCTTTACTAAAATTCAGGTAAGCGGCATTATTATTTTCATGATATAAGAAATGATTTGTTTTGTTCACATCATTTTGCGGGCTTCCTGAACTCATGTCAAAAAATTTCGCGTCATTGTCTGAAGAAACAAAACTCGTTTTAAATCCGGCTTCCCATTTGGCTCCTTTTTTCAATGGGTTTACATAATCAACCTTGGCTGTTTTAAAGTTCAGCTTTCCTTTTTGATCACCATCTAAAATATAATTTGGCTGAAGTGAAGAGCCATCTAATTTATAATAGCTGGTAGCATTTTCGGTGAGCGAGGTAGAGTTATAAAAACCATAATCAAGGTCGGCAGTTATTTCCTTTCCTGTGCTGTCAAAAGTGTGTTTGAAGTTGAGGTTGGCGACCACATTATTCGCGTGATCATTGTTGGTTGCATTGGCCTTAAAAGTGTTAGACCTGGTTTTTTGCGGATCTAATACAACAGAAGCATTGTCATTAAAACGCTCGTAATGGTTGAGATTTGCATTAACAACAAACCCGATTATTGTTTTTTTATCCACGAAAAAATCTGCGCCAAAGCGAATGGTATGAGAATTAACCGGAGAGCGGGAATAATTATCTTTCAGGTCTCCGCCATTATAAATGCCATTGTCAAAAAAACTTCTGTCGAGTAAAAGATGGTTCAATCCTACACGATACGCATAATTATAATTTCCAAAAACATTTAATTTCTTGTTGCGATAATTTAAAGTGGCGCCGCAATTGGCTTTGGAATAAATACCCTGGCCATATCCTGCTGTAACTGTTCCGTTAGCACCCAGGCGCTGATCTTTTTTCATCCGGATATCAATAATTCCTGCATTGCCTGCCGCATCATATTTGGCAGATGGATTTGTAATAATATCCAGTCTTTCAATTGCCGAAGATGGCAGCCCCTTCAAATAATTGGCAAGATCACTACCAGACATTGCAGTAGGTTTTCCGTCAATCATGATAATCACACCTTGTTTTCCGCGCAGACTTATTACGTCATTTTGATCCACATTTACACCGGGCGAACGCTCCAGTACTTCCATCGCCGAACTTCCTGCATTGATGATGCTATTATCAACATTTACCACTATACGGTCTGATAGTTTTTGGATAAATGGCTTCTTTCCCTCCACCACTACTTCTTTAAGGTTATTAGATTTTGTATTCAAAACGATTGAAGGAACTTCTATAGTTAAGTCGCTGTTGGAAATATCAAAAGAGGCAGAATGCTTATTTGAATGATTGACAGCTGAGGCTTTGATTATATAGCTTCCTAAAGGGATTTTATCAAAATCGGCAATGCCTTTATTGTTTGTAATTGCAGCTTTTACCAGTGAAGAATCTTTGCTTCGCAATAACTCAACTGTAGCATTTTCTATTGGTGCCTGCGATTCATTTTTTATAATCACAGACACAATTGTTTCGTTTACGGATTGAGCGCCTGCCGTGACTGCCGTAAAAAGAAAGGCGAGAAGTAACGTTAGTTTCATTGGGAAAATATTTGCTGCAAAATGCTAAAAAACGAAGTGGTTCGTAGCCCTTATTTCTCAAGCGGAAGACTTACTACGATAAAAGGATTGAACTAAAAAAATGTGCTGTCGCAATTTTACATAAATGATTTCCTGCTGAATTTATACAGCTAAATTTTTTTCATCAATTCCTTTTCGAATCTTTTTCTTTGCAAATCATAAATATCATTTGCAAAAAAATATCCTATGGAGATAAAGAAAATTTTTTCTACCGTGATTTTTGTTCTTATTTTTTTTATTTCCTTTTCACAGGAGCAAACCAAAGTGACCTCCTACTATAACCCGCAGGAATTATTTGCACAGGATCTTTTTCCAACAAACGGAAACGAATACAGGTCGGCAAATGGTGCGCCAGGGGGAAGTTATTGGCAGAACCGCGCCGACTATACATTGCATGCAGCGATAGATACCGTGAAGAATGAATTGACTTGCAGCGAAACAATTCAATACACTAACAACAGCCCGGATTCTTTGCAATCTCTTTGGCTGCAGCTTGATCAAAATACTTATCGTGAAGATGCAAGGTCAAATTTCTATACAACCTTCGGCGCAAGGGGCCATACAAATGGCTACCAAATTGCATCTGTAAGCATTGAGTTAAAAGGCAAAAACATAAAAGCTGATTATATAATCAATGATACACGAATGCAGATTCGTTTGCAGCAGCAGTTGTCATCAAAAGAAAAAATTAAAATCAACATAAAATACCAGTATGAAATACCGGAGTCGGCATTTGGCAATCGCACTGATTATTTCTCAACTAAAAATGGAAAGATCTATGAAATAGCACAATGGTATCCACGCATGTGTGTGTATGATAACCTCGAAGGCTGGGGCACTTTACCATTCCTCGGCAGCGGTGAATTTTATTGTGAGTATGGCGATTTTGATTATACGGTTACGGTCCCAGCCAGCATGATCGTAGCAGGAAGCGGTGAATTGCAAAATCAAAAAGAAGTGCTTTTGCCTCAGCAATTACAACGGCTTGCTGCGGCACGGAAAAGCGATAAGACTATCATGATACGTTCGGCAAATGAAGTAAATGAAAAACAAAAGCAATCCTCAGTTGCAGGAACAAAAACATGGCATTTTAAAATGTACAATACCCGCGATGTAGCCTTTGGCGCTTCCAGCGCTTATGTATGGGATGCGGCGAAAGTGAATTTACCTAATGGTAAAAATTGCTTGGCAATGTCAGTTTATCCCGTGGAAAGTGAAGGCGAAGATGCATGGGGAAGAGCCACAGAATATTTGAAAAAATCTATAGAATATTTTTCTGAGAAATGGTTCGTGTACCCGTGGCCGGTAGCCGTGAATGAAGCCGGCAAAGCTGGTGGCATGGAATATCCCGGAATAGTATTCGACGGAATTAATGATAAAGCAGGCGAGCTATATTGGGTAACCGCCCACGAGATCGGGCACAACTGGTTCCCGATGATTGTGGGCAGCGATGAAAGACGCTATGGTTGGATGGATGAAGGCTTTAATACATTTATAGATGTGTATGCATCGGATAATTTTAATAATGGTGAATATGCCCCTAAGCGGGATGGTGAATATGCGCCGGGAAAAGGAAATCCGTCTGAAGAAATAATACCCTTGCTTAAAGATGCTTCAGCGCCATCAATGATGTCGCTTGCAGATGCCGTTTCTGAAAAGTACCGCCATCCGCTGTTTTATTTTAAGCCTGCATTGGGCTTGGTGTTGCTTCGCGAAGTGATACTCGGGCACGACAGGTTTGATTATGCTTTTAAAAGTTATATCCATCAATGGGCTTACAAACATCCCGCACCCGATGATTTTTTCAGGACAATGGATAATGAAGCAGGTGAAGACCTTACCTGGTTTTGGAGAGAATGGTTTTATAATAACTGGCAGCTTGATCTTGCTGTGCAATCTGTTTCTTATAAAAAGAATGATTATAAAAATGGCGCTGATATTACTATAGCAAACCTGCAAAAAATGGCGATGCCTGCTACTATAGAAGTCGTTCTTAAAGACGGCAGTAAACAAAGCTTTCAATTGCCTGTGGAAACCTGGCTGCAAAGCGCGGTACATCCTATTCACTTAGAAACAACACAGCCGCTACAGTCTGTAACCATTGACCTTACTGAGATTCTTCCTGATAGTAACAGGGGGAATAATAAGTGGAAGGAGTAATTATAAAATAGCAAACCTCCCAGGTTTTTTAACCTGGGAGGTTTGTTGGTTATTAGTTAGCTATAATTTTTTATCAAAATAAATTACAAACTAATTTCTCTTTTGATAGTCCGGTGTTGCCGGAACTTTAAAGCTTTTATCTTTTAGCAGAGTTTTTATTTCTTCAATTCCTTTCTCTAATTGCGGATCAATTCCCTTTGCCATCATACCCAAGTCTTCATCTACTGCAATGTCAGGCTCTATACCATGGCCTTCCTTGAACCATGTGCCATCAGGATTAAACATCCTGAAAGTAGGAACAGTGATACCACCACCGTCAATAAGGCCGGGTACGCCGCTTATTCCTATGAGGCCACCCCACGTCCTGTTTCCGATCAAAGGGCCAAGGCCTTTTTTACGAAAATAATCAGGAAAAGCATCGCCGCCCGAGCCGCTCCATCCATTTATCAGCATCACTTTCGGGCCAAAATTTGCAAAGGGAGGCCATGGGTTGCTGGCTCCATCACGAATTGCCCAATAGGCTAAAGGCGAGCGGTTCAGCATCTCAATAAAGCGATCGGGTATTTGCCCTCCACTATTAAACCTTTCATCTATAACAAGCGCTTTCTTGTCCCACTGCGCATTAAACTGTCGCATCAATTCATTTTGCCCGTCAATGCCCGTGCTGGGAACATAGATGTAGCCTGCTTCTCCGTTAGTTTGCTCATCTACTTTTTTCCTATTATCCTCTACCCAGGCGAGGTAGCGCAATCTTCCTTCATCTTTCAATGTGTGTACTATGGCTGTTTTAGCTCCGTTAAAAGACGGAGAAGAATTATAACTTATCTCAATTGTTTTATCAGATAACCCCTGGAACAGAATAAAAGGCTCCTGCCCTGTTGTAAGCGGTACCCCATTTACCGCAAGCAAATAATCGCCTCCCTTTACATTTACCCCCGGCATTTCCAACGGTGAGCGGACCTCCGCATCCCACGGCGCAGTTTGTATTATCTTTTTTATTTTATAATAATCACCCTCCGCTTCAAAGTCCACTCCTAGATAGCCAACATTCTGGCTGCTCTCTTTTTCCAGGTCACCGCCGCCTTGGTATGTATGCGATGCATTTAGCTCACCTATCATGTCGCCAAGGATAAAATTGAGTTCTTCCCGTGTGGTGGCGCCGGTAAGCATGCGGCTATATTGTTGCCTTACACTATCCCAGTTTACACCGTGCATATTGGGATCATAAAAATAGTCCCGCTCCATACGCCACGCATCCGTGAGTATTTGCTTCCATTCTTCCATTGGATTTACCATCATCTGCATATCCGCAACCGGAATCAGCTTTTCAAATTTCTGCGCTTCTTCGGGCTTTATCACAGCATAAGTATCGCCGCGTTGTAAAAGTATTTTTTGCCTGTCGGCAGAAAGCGTGTAGTCGTCTGCGTTATCCAGTATGGTTTTCTCTTCTTTCTTATCTGTATCAAATATTTTCAAAGAAGGCTTTCCATCTTTATCATCCTGCACCGGGTATTTCATATAAATGATCTTCCCTTTTATCGATGCGATTTTGCCATAATTTCCTGCGGATGGTGGAAGTATCTCCAGGCGCGATTCTATCCCCTCAAAATCAATATCAACAGGCTCTACCTTCACCCTTATTTTCTGGGTAGAATCCATTGCCTTCGCGCTTATTTTTTTCACTACAACTTTCGTAATCGGGCCAGATGGCAAAATCTTTACGGTATCATTTTTAGGGTATAGCATTGACTGCGTTTCCTTTTGCAATGTGATTGCGGCAAGCTGCGCAGAGTTTGCATAAATAAATGAATTGTCCACATCGCTGTAGTTAGGAGAAAATGATTGTGATGTGCGCAGGTAGAGATATTTTCCTTCGCTCTCAAACACAGGATCTGCTGCACTATAGAATCCACTCGTTATTTGGTGAAGCTTTTTATTTTTATAATCAAAAATAAAAACGGCGTTGTGCTGGTTATCAAGATCGCGGCTGTAGGTAAGGTACCTGCCATCCGGCGACCAGCTACATGCGAAGTTCTCCAGCGCCGAATGTAAAAAATGTAACGCATGATCTACCTCAATCGTATTGCCTGATTCTGCGTCAACTATTTTTATTTTCATCGCCTTATCAATAAAGGCAATTTTTTTACTATCAGGTGACCAGAATAAATTGTAACGGAAACCAGCGCCGTAACTGGTAAGCTTACGCGGCTTATTTTCATCGTAAGGCGTTGTGTACAGTTCATATTCGCCTGATTGGTCGGACCAGTAAGCAATGCTTTTGCCATCGGGTGACCAGGCGGGATAACGCTCAGCAGTACCCGAAGAAGAGGTGAGGTCTTTTACAAATCCTTTTTCCGCAGGCAAAGAAAAAATATCTCCACGCGCTTCCATCACTACGCGGTTACCATCCGGGCTTAGTGCTGCATGTTGAATAAGTTTGTCAACCTTTTCCAGTTTTGGTTTTAATGATGCTTTATCACTTACCAAAGAAACTTTTACCTCAGTCATTTTCTTAGCAGAAAAATTATAGAGATAGAGATTACCGCCTGCCTCAAACACAATATCATCAGGCCCCGCAGAAGGAAAATGAATATCGTAATCTTTTAAATCAGTAAGCTGCTCAACCGTTTTTGTTTTCGTGTTATACCTCCATAAATTCATTCGCACCGCTGCACCGCGATCACTTAAAAAATAAATATCATCATTGTGCCACATGGGAAATTCATTGCCTTCTTCTGTATTAAGGTCTGTAATGTTTTCCGAAGTATTATTGGCAAGATTGAAAAGATGAATATCAGCTTTCCATCCGCCGCGGTATCTTTTCCAGTTGCGAAAAGCCTGTGTACGAAAGGTAACAGCAAGCTCCTTTCCATCCGGTGAGTAAGATGCGAATTCGCCGTAAGCCAAAGGAAGCTTCTGCGAAGGCCCGCCTGTAGCGGCTATCGTATAAAGCTGGTTGAACCTGTCGCGGCCACTTTCCCTGCCGGAGGCAAACAATACACGTTTGCCATCAGGCTGCCAACCGACTACCCTGTCGGTTCCGCCGTGAGAGGTAAGCCTTACAGGGATGCCCCCCTTGACTGGCAACACATACACATCTTTGTTGCCGTCATAATTTCCGGTGAAGGCAATGCTTTTGCCATCAGGGGAAAAACGCGGGAAGCTTTCTACGCCCAAAGGAGAGCTTAGCTTTATCGCTTCGCCTCCTTCCTTCGGCATTACCCAAAGATCATTTGAATAAGTAAAAACGATTTGTGTTTTTGATACATCGGGATACCGGTAGAGGCCGGCATCAGTTTGCGCAAAGAGGTTTAAGAAAAATAAATTGCATAGCGTGTACAATACTAATTTCTTCATGAATGATTTTTTTAAAATGTAATAATAGTAAATGGCATCCCGGGATTAGAAGCAGTTGTTTTAGAAAAAAAAGTAAAGTAGGAATATTTTTATTATCGAAAATGCTTTTATGGATGTATGGTGATTATAATAGGGCGGGATGGAATTGTACGATCAATCAAGGAACTAAAAAAGTTTGAAGATCTTTCTCCCGGGACAATAAGAAGCAATTATAGTCATACGAGAAGTATGGTGTATTCTTCACAAAGAGAAATAATAATACTTCATAATTGACTTTGCAAAAACATAATTACTCACCACCACTTCGTCACCCACACTGAAACATTACCCGCGGAGGCAAAAAATTCTCCCCAACCATCATCATTGATGACAACTTCCGCAGGATGATTTTCCAAAAGATCAACAAACGTTTTTCCTTTATACCATATTCCAATTTCCATAGTTTTATTCCCATCATCACCGTTGGATATTACCACTGCGCATCCGCTGTGATAGCCATCGCCTTCCCGCGTCCACCCGATACAGTTAGCATGATCAAAATAATTTCTCTGGAACCCATAAGCATTATCCTTTCGTGCCTGCATGAGCTTTTCAATTTTTGGAACGGCAGGCATCCAGATTTCATACTCTTTACCATCCCTTCCATAATCCCGGTAGTTTGCGCCAAAAAGATCAGGATAAAATACACATGGATAACCTTCATCCCGCAGGAGGATTAATGCATAAGCTATTGGCTTGAACCACGGATCCACAGGGGCTTCCAGCGCTTGTAATGGTTGTGTATCATGATTACTTACAACAGTTACTGCCTTTTCAGGCATCACCTCCACAAGTGTATCATGAAAGATAGTTGTCAGGTCAAAATCATTTCCTATCCTTGACGCATGATGTAGATTGTGGTGAAGCGACGAATCAAATAAACTCATATTACCTCCTGTAGCTTCAATATATTTTAGCAGTAATTCCAACTGGCCTGGAGCCCAATATTCTCCTACAGCAAATATTTCTTTGTTGGTATTTATGCGAAGCTGGTGCAGCCATTCTACGTAAAAAAAAGGTGATATATGTTTTACCGCATCAAGCCGCACACCATCAAAATTTGCCTGTTCCCAGTACCATTTTCCCCACTTGTTTAACTCTTCCCTTACATAGTCATTACGAAAATCAATATCATTATACATCAGGTAATCGTAATTTCCTTTTTCATCCGTGATCATTTCCTGCCAACTGCTGGTATGTTCTTTTACGATCCTGAAGATGCCATCTTCATTAAGATCATACGCATAATCGACGCCTGTAAAGCACATGAAGTCCCATATAAATTCAGAGTATTTTTTTTGCCGTCCGGGAAATGTAAATTTTGTAAATGCGTCTATAAAGAATTCATCGGAAATATCGTCGTTTCTATTTTCAGGATCTACTTTCACCACATTTATTCTTTCTATTTCATCGCCACCAGCTTTGTGATTAAGTACGATATCCACCATCACCTGCATCTCGTTTTCTCTTATTGCTTTTAATGCTTCAAGGTATTCATCCCTGGTTCCGTACTTGGTTCTTATGGTTCCTTTTTGATCAAATTCCCCAAGGTCGTACAGGTCATAAACATCGTAGCCCGCACTGTAGCCTCCATTAGCAGCTTTAAAGGCTGGCGGCAACCATATAGCCGTAAAGCCAAGCCCGGCAAGCCGTGGTGCATCCTCCTTAATTTGTTTCCATAAGTTTCCATCTCCGGGCGTGTACCAATGGAAATATTGCAGCATTGTCCCTTTCAAAGTATATACTATTAGTTTATTAATGTTGTTAATTCATTTTGGTATTACCCACAGATTGGAATACAAATAATTGTTTAATTTGTTAAGCGGAATACCGTCATTTATTTTTATTGGGATATTTCTCTGGATTGGATAATGCAAGCAATGAAGATAAAACAACCAAAGAATTTTAAATAAAAAAATGTTGGTTGTGAATTTTTGTTTTATAGACTATTTGCCATGAGTGAATTAAAACATTTGCCGCTAAAGAGTAGCCACAGAATTGAATCAATAGATATACTTCGCGGCATCGTCATGGTGATAATGGCACTCGACCACACAAGAGAATTTTTTCACCACGATGCTTTAATTGGAAATGATCCATTGAATTTTAAAACTACATGGCCATTCTTATTTTTCACAAGATGGATAACACATTATTGCGCACCGGTATTCGTATTTCTTTCAGGCATATCGGTTTTTTTATACGGGCAAAGAAATAAAACAAAGAAACAGGTTGCTTTCTTTTTAGCTACAAGAGGCCTGTGGCTTATGTTGATAGAAATAGTTGTCATTAATTTTTTGTGGCAGTTCGGTTATTCATTTTTATTTCTGCAGGTAATATGGGCTATCGGTATTTCAATGTTGTTGTTATCTGTTTTACAATTTCTTCCTTACCGGTTTTTATTGATACTCGGATTACTTATTATTTTTTCTCACAACCTGCTAGACAGCATCAACATTAAAGAGCCGGAAGCCGCTTCCATATTATGGTCTATCGTTCATAGAGCCAATCTTTATTTTTTAAACAAGCATTTTATTTTTCTTATAGCCTATCCTTTTCTTCCGTGGCTTGGGCTAATGATTACCGGTTATTGTTTAGGAAAAATCTTTACAAAAAATACTGAAGCAGTATACAGGAAGAAGTTTTTATTAATTGCCGGTATAGCAGCTATCTGTCTTTTTGTGGTGATAAGATGGATAAATATTTATGGAGATCTAAAGCCATGGTCAATACAGGCAACACCATTGTTTACTCTTTTGAGCTTTGTAAATACAACAAAATATCCGCCTTCGCTGCAATATATTTTAATGACAATCGGGCCTGCACTTATTGTTCTTGCTTTTAGTGAAAATGTTTCAAACTGGTTTACAAAAAAAATGATGGTATATGGTAAAGTGCCTTTCTTTTATTATATACTTCATGTATTTCTGATTCATTTAATGGCGTATATTTTCTTTTTTGCAAGTGGCCATGGAGCACACGAAGTAAATTTTCCGGGAGTAACCTTACCGCCTGATGCGGGTTACCCGCTTTGGGTAACATATCTCGTATGGATATCCGCAGTTCTTATTTTGTATTATCCATGTAAATGGTATGGTAAGTACAGGGTAAGCCATCCCGAGAAAAAATGGCTCAGCTATTTATAACTTTTTTTGACAAGTGTTCCCTATCACTTTCAACGCTTGTTATTTTCGGGTAGCCAAAAGCGGTAGACA
The DNA here is from genome assembly GCA_039931355.1 of Ginsengibacter sp. Lineage (GTDB taxonomy): Bacteria > Bacteroidota > Bacteroidia > Chitinophagales > Chitinophagaceae > Ginsengibacter. Next base: position 16,498 of record JBDTSD010000034.1, on the reverse strand, counting down.
TCTTTTCCCGGTCAAATTCATTCTCATTATTTGCAAGAAAAATGGTGGCTACACCATTACCAATAAAATTTGTTATTGCCCTTGCTTCACTCATAAACCTGTCAACACCCAGCAGCAAAGCAAGGCCTTCCACAGGAATAACTTTTATAGCAGTTAATGTAGACGCTAATACAACAAAGCCACTACCGGTAACGCCTGCGGCACCTTTTGAGGTTATAAATAAAATCCCAATAATGGTCAGCTCCTGGCTAATAGTTAGATGCACATTATACACTTGCGCCAAAAACAGCGTTGCCATAGAAAGATAAATAGTAGTGCCGTCCAGGTTAAAAGAATACCCTGCGGGAACTACCAGGCCAACAACAGATTTGGAGCAACCCATGTCTTCTAATTTTTCCATAAGCGATGGCAACGCGGCCTCTGACGAAGAGGTACCAAAAACAATAAGCAATTCTTCTTTTATATATTTTAAAAAATGGAGCAGGTTGATTTTATAGTATTTCAAAACAAAACGTAGCACGATAAAAATGAACAGCGCCATGGTGATGTAAATAGTAAGCATAAGCTTGCCGAGCGGAAGCAAAGTGTGTAAACCATATTTACCGATGGTGTAAGCCATCCCGCCAAAAGCACCTATGGGAGCAAGCTTCATTACAAAATGTAATGCCTTAAAAACATATTTCGAAATAACCGATAAAGGATTAATTACTTTTTGCCTGCCTTTGTATTTGCTTAAAAATATTCCAAATGCAATGGCTAAAATCAAGGCTTGTATGGTAAAATTATCTTTTAAAAATTGCCCCCAGCTAAAGCTTTGCGCTTCGCTGGTATATTTAGAAATATCTCCGCCTTGTACTGCATTTGTTACCACACCACTTCCCGGCCTGATGATGTTTACTACTATTACGCCGATGATTAAAGCAAACGTTGTTACAATCTCAAAATAAATAATTGCTTTGCCGCCCACCTTACCTACTTTCTTTAAACTGCTCATACCACTGATACCAAGCGTGATTGTTAAGAAAATTATCGGGTAGATAAAAAGCTTTACGATGTCAATAAACTTTTTTCCAAGCGGCTCCATTTGCACAGCAATATCCGGCGCAAGGGATCCAAGAATTGCGCCGGCAGCAATTGCGGTCAGCACCCAAAATGTAAGGTTGGTAAAAAGTTTTTTCATGAAATATCCCTAAGCCTTTACCGGAAAAGATAAAAACATTTTCGTATTTGTCAGGCTGTAATATTTTTAAGAGATACCGCAGCGGCAATAAAAGAAATAAAAAAATTAGGAGAAACCGGGAAGATTGCGAATTAAATATTCAGACTGGAGGCGAAATTACAGGCTCATCATTTCCTTAAACTTTACGGCCTGCCTGCGGCTTACTTCAATTTTTTCACCGCCTGTTAAGTCGAGTAAGAGGCCACCATTAAAATAAGGCTCTATCTTATCTATCATCCGGAGATTGATGATATGCTTCCTGTTTGCCCGGAAAAAAACTTTATCATCAAGCCGCTCTTCCAATGCGTTCAGCGATTTTAAAATCAGCGGTTTGTTATTTCCAAAAAAAACTTTTGCATAATTACCTACACTTTCAAAAAGACGCACATCTGATAACTTTACAAACCAGCACCTTTCGCCGTCTTTTACAAACACCTGGTCACTTTCATGCAAGAGGCCACGATTATTATAAGAAAGCAATTCTTCCTCATCTTTCTGGCGAAGTTTTATCAAAGCATCGGCAAGCCTTTTAGGTTCTACGGGCTTCATCAAATAATCCAGTGCGTTTACCTCAAACGCTTTTAACGCATACTCATCATAAGCTGTCACGAAAATTACATGCGGCGCTTTTTCGAGTTCGGTGAGCATATCAAAACCCGTCTTACCGGGCATCTGTATGTCAAGAAATATAAGATCAGGATTGAGGCTTTCAATTTTTTCGATTCCTTCGTTAGCGTTTGCGGCTTCGCCGATAACTTCTATTTCCGGAAACTCCTGCAACAATTTTTTAAGCTCATTACGGGCAAGGCGTTCATCATCTATAATGATTACTTTTTGCATATTTCAAATTTTTATACCCCGTTTTACCAAGGTAAGAGAGATCATTTCAGAAAGCAAAATATTTATTTTGTTTGAAAATGATCAATTTAGTTTTATAAAATCAATACGAAACAGGCATGCTTATTTTTGCTTCTACTTTATTCCCATTAATATTTTGAATCTGGAAGTTTGAATTTGCCTTATATAAAAAACGCAATCTGTCACGCGTGCTTCTAAGACCAAAGCCTTCATCAAAGGGTAGTTCTTCAAGAAATCCCGTGTTTTGAACGATCAACTCAAAATGATTATCAACAAATTTAGATATTACCCGTACCGTGCCACCGTCAATTTTTTTACTTACACCATGCTTTATAGCATTTTCCACCAGGGTTTGCAGCATCATCGGGGGCACCGGCTGCTCCAAAGTATCCTCGTCAATGTCCATTTCAACTCTCAGTCTTTCCTCAAATCGCATTTGCTCCAGCGCAAGATAGTCGCGAACTATGTCAAGCTCTTTATGCAGCGGCACGGTCTCCATTTTCTCTACCTGCATGCTGCTTCTCAATATATTTGCAAGCTCTGTAATGGCAGACCTTGCCCGTTGCGGATTTTCATCAACTAATGCCCTGATGCTGTTTAGCGAATTAAAAATGAAATGCGGATTGATATGGGATTTGATCGTGTTAAGCTCCAATTCTTTTACCGTCTTTTCAAGATTTAATTTATCAAGCTCATCTTTGCGGCTTCGCTCAACATAATGCCAAACCATATACAGCAACAGCCATAGGGAGATTAATATGAAGGTAAAAATTATGTCCCACCAAAACCTACCTTTTCTCTGATCTTCATATTGCCATCCGCCTTTAATATCTCTATACCATCCCGTGCTTTTCTTTATACTTTGCGCTGCCACGTAATTATCTGCATCTGCCGGGTTATTTTCATTTGCTAAATAATATTTAGTGCCGGCAAGGTTAAGCTGTTTTTCCCTGGCGATCGCCTGGTTTAGGTTTTGCTTTTTTTCATATTCAACAAGAGAAGTTTTGGTAACTACTGCAGTCGCTTTAGATCCGTAATAGCTCACAATTCCTGTAAAAATAACTCCTGCAATAAAAAGGATAATTACCTTATTAGAGGAAAATTTCATCCATCCAATTTTCTTTAATACAAAACGGAGTAAATGTGTAGCTGCTACGAACCAAAAAAATTCAAAGAAAAGTGATGTAAGAAAAATCTCTCTTTTTATTTCAGGTTTCAAATACATATCAGCAGCAAAGAGATAAACGGTAACTACGCTGAGCATCGTCCATCCGCCCCAGCCTAAAACCTGGCACAGCCAATAACGTAGAGTGGTTTTCCGCATATAGCAAATCTAAACTGAATTTGGTAGTATTTATATACCCTTTTGATTAATGGCGAAATGGATGGCTGAGAGGTCAAAACCGATTTTTATGCAGAATAGAAATTTTATTTCAACCTTACAGCACACAACAGCAAAATGGTTTTTTTACAACTGTTAATTTAACTACCTATTTTCCCGGATAAAATAATATAGTTTCAAAAATTACACTTGTGCAAATTTTTTACTTTTTATAGAATTTATCCATATAAAAAATCATGGGAATTGTTTGTAATTTGTGTAAGCCTAAATAACAGCGGCCATGTTAACTATTACAGGAAGCAACGTCACAATAATGGTAAAAAATATGGACAGCTCCATAAGCTTTTATGAGAGCGTCGGATTAACCCTACAGAACCGGTGGGAGAATCATTATGCAATGGCAACTGCGGAGGGTATCACTATCGGTATTCATCCGGCAAATGAAAACTCAAATCTAACCTCCGGAAGTTTATCAATAGGCTTTATGATAAAGACGATACAGGAGGCGACCGTATTGCTTGACAATAACAGCATTAGTTATAACAGGGAAGATGGTAAATCAGGAATTTACCTGCATTTTAAAGACCCGGACGGAACGGCATTATATTTTGTTGAGCCAAAATGGTAGCAGGCTCTAAGAAACTTTTAATTAATACATTCATTTTAAAATTTTATGCAGGAACCGAAGCATGATGCTGAAAGGATGAGCTTCCAGGTGGTGAGGTTTATAACTTTTAGTGATGGTGTTTTTGCAATAGTTATTACAATCATGGTTTTTGAGTTGAAAGTTCCTGACTTAAAACTGGACAATCCTGCGATATTCACTGATGGCGCCCTTTGGAAACACCTTACTGACATGGGATTAAAGTTTCTTGGCTTTTTTATCAGTTTTGGTGTGGTGGGTTATTACTGGTGGGTGCATCACCGCATATTTGGTTATGCCTTAAAATATTCTACCGGGCTTTTGTGGATTAATTTCGGTTTTTTGTTTGCCGTTGCTATACTGCCTTTTAGCTCTGCCCTGTTGGGTGAATATGGTGCTTATGAAAATATGCAGCTTCCTTATGCAGTGTATGTTCTTAATATTTGTCTCACCGCATTTATGAATTACTGGCTCTGGATCTATATAAGCAACCCAAAGAGAGACATGCTCACACGAAAAATTTCCAAAGCAAGAATCAGGCTCGGCACCTATCGCAGCCTGGTAATTCCAATAATATTTCTATTTTCTTTCCTGGTGTCTTTGTTACTCCCCGTTCTTTCCCGCTTCATCTTACTACTTATTCCAGCGATACTTCTTTGGGGTATGGGTGGCCTTGAGAGACGAGCCGAACGTGATGAAAAACTGGAAATAAAAAAAACTTCTGAGAAAAAAGTTCCTGAGAAAAAAGCACTAACCGTAGACGAAAAAAAGGAATTGACTTAAACTTGGTACAACCCAAACTATATAAATACACTTTAAAAAAATAAATTATGCCCACAGAACAGTATCATGAGCCCGCCAGTGAATTATCGCAGGAAATAAGAACATTTGCCCGGATGATTCAATCGCTAATTGAAGAAGCTGAAGCCATAAACTGGTACGAACAAAGGATAAGTGTTGAAAAAGATAAGGTTGCAAAAGCGATTATGAAAAACGCCCAGAAAGAAGAATTCAAACATTTCAGCATGGACCTGGAATTTCTTTTAAGGCAAAAAGATGACTGGAAAACAATGGTTAAAAATGTAGTATTACAACCAGGTGATATCGTGGAAAATGCGGAAAAGGCGGAAGATAAAATATAATCTGCCTGCCTCATTCAGAACTGATGAGGCGGATTTATTTTGTCTTTTAATTTTTTCTTTCATTATTATTATTTCGGTGCTTTCGACATAATAAATCGTGACATGGCTTCGTTTATTATTGTACATTGAATCACGTACAAATTAATCCTCCTATGATCGTCAAAGAAATCGTTTGTGAAATCCTTATTGCCTGTTACATTTTGCTTTTCATACAATCACGTTTGGAAAAGATAAAATCCGGCGATTAAAAAAAGGGTGAACCCAAATAACATCGCCGGTTACATCTCATTTTTTGTTTAACTATGAGTTAGTATCTTCCCCCTTTAAAATATTTAGCTTTTAATATTTTCAGGCAAAATGGAAGAATCAGCCTTACATACTAAGGAAAGGCTTTTGCAAAAACTTAAAGCTGCTGTGCCCGGCATATTCAATAATGAAAAAGGAAATTTTGAAAAATTACTTTCTCTTTTAGATGAATCCTTGTGCAGCGACGCTGAATCTTTTGGGCTAAGCTGGCCTGGCAAAGAGCAGTCATTTAAGCTTTCGCAGGCACCACCACATTCCTCGCTTCTCCCTTTACCACTGGAATCCATAAATTGGGAAACAACTGAAAATATTCTTATAGAAGGCGATAATCTCGAAGCGCTTAAAATATTGCAGGAGGCGTATAAAAACAAGATAAAAACAATCTACATTGATCCACCATATAATACAGGAAATAATACATTTACCTATGGAGACAACTTTACTACCACTTCAAAAAAAAATGTACAAAACGGCGTAAAAAACAGAGTACAAAACATAGGTAAAAAAAATCCCCCAAATTCAGCTTCGCAAAATAATAGCCATTCTCACTCCAACTGGCTTTCTATGATGTACCCCAGGTTAATTCTTGCACAAAACCTGTTGCGTGACGACGGTTTAATCTTTGTAAGTATAGATGATAATGAGCTGGCTAATCTAAAACTAATTATGGATGAAATTTTTGGAGCCGGTAATTATATAGATATTTTCTGTTGGACGAAATCAGAAACGCCTGCGAACCTTTCTAAAAAAAGCAAAAAGGTAGTTGAATATATCTTGTGCTACCAGAAGGCAAAAAATGCTGAGAAATTTAAAGGCATCACCAAAAATGTGATCAGTTCTAACGGCCTGCTTAACCAAACAAACAAAATAAACACACTAATATTTCCAAAGAATGTGGTGAGAACAAACATCCCGGATCAAAAAATAAAAAAAGGAATATTCGGTACAGATAAATACCACATTGAATTGCTGAAAGATACCGAAGTAAAAAGCGGCCTGTTCGCCTTACCTGTTGTTCTCAAAGCAAGGTTTAAATGGACACAGCCTAAGCTCGATATGGAGATCAGTAAAGGAACTAAAATCAATATACCCACTTTACGTTTCAGTCCCTCTTACGAACGCCTTGAGTACGATGCAGAAGTTCCTCCAAATCTTATTAATGCAAAAGTGGGCGTGGTTACAAATGAAACGGCTGGTAATGATCTGAGCTTATTGTTTGGCGCTAAAGTTTTTGATTTTCCCAAACCTCCCTCATTATTAAAATATTTACTTGGTTTTTCTGACGATCCCAATGGAATTATCCTGGATTTCTTTGCTGGCTCGGGCTCTACAGCGCAAGCGGTCCTGGAAATGAATGCAAAAGATAACGGCAACAGGAAATTTATTTGCGTGCAGCTTGACGAAAAAACACCGGCGAAGTCTATCGCCCGCAAACAAGGTTTCGATGTGATTTCGCGGATAACAAAAAAAAGAATTGAATTGGTTTTGGAAAAAATGATGGCGTCATCGCCTGAAGTTGCATTGCCCGATCATGTAAAACCAGGGTTTAAATTTTATAGGTTAAATCAATTCTAAATAAAAAGTTTTTTACGAAACAAAAGGAGCTAAGTGCTGCAAAGCCAGGGTAAAATCTAATAAGGATTATTTTTAGGATTGGCTCTTGTGTCGTACATATTGATAATGATGATTCTATTGTTGCTAAATTTATAATAAAGCCTGTTATGCTTAGTTATGAGAATTGCCCTTATAGCTGGATTTTTGGATGAAGCTTTTCCAATCAAAGGCGCATGTCGCATTGTATCAATACGTCTTTCTAATTTGGTTAAAAAATCTGACGATACTTTTTGACCCCAATTTTTTTCAAGGTATTTCAATAGCTTAACCAGTTTATTATTGAATTTCTTTTTATATATTACTTGATACGCCATCTGGATGTTGCAACTTTAAATTCTGCTTCAGATAATGTATCTTTTTCATCGGGTTCATTGATAAGATTTAATAACTCTTCCTTATCCGAATAGTAAAGATCATCCAGGATGTCAGTTTTTTTATCATTGAAGTATTGAATGTCCGCTTTTACCAATTCAAGTAAATTTTCATCTTCCGTAGCTGAAATCATTTGCAAAACTTTTTCTTTAAGTGAAATCATAAAAAAATTTAATTCAAATTTATTCTTTTTAAGTAACATAATTTATTACTAATTGCCCTTGCAAGAGAGTATAAAAATTTAATGAAATGAAACCTATTTTAAACACTTTCATATTTTTTAATGCTGGTTAACGATTTTGATTTTGAAATAAATTATCAGAAAGCCCATCACCGCGCGGTTGAAATGGTGAGCAATGAATTGTATTCCCGTTTTGGTTTGTCAAAAGAACAGAGGATTGAAAAGGCTTTGCTGGGATGTCTAGGCGAGCTTGCCTTTGAACATCTACTTGAGAAACATAATATCTTATACAAAGTTGATCGTGAAAATTATAAAAACAGGAATACTGATGAATATGATTTTTTAATAAATGGCAAAAAGCTTGACGTAAAAGTTGCTAAAAAATCAACAACAAATGCTCCCAATGATAACTGGACTTATGGTTATCCAAGTGAGCAGAAGCCGGCGTCAAAAGATTTTATTGTGGTAGGCTGGATTGATTTCACAAACAAGGTTGCAGGGTTTTACGGCTGGATAACCGGAGACGTTGTTTGCAAATTTCCTGTAGTAAATTCAAACAGTTATAAAGGCTATAAATATTTAACTCCCAATCATGAATTTAAGTGGGGAGCATTGAATAAAAATTTTGAGCAATTGTTTGAAAGGATATTCGGGATATAAATAAAAAATTATTTTCTTTTTTGCCTATCATTTAAAAAAGCTGCCAATTCATCTATCTCATCGGTCCCTATCAAATCTGCACCAAGCTCCATTTGCAGCTTCCAGGATTTTTCATTGTCCGGCGCCTCCCAAAAGCGTATTGTTTTACCCGAATGATGTACGCTGTCTATTACATTTTGAAGCAAGTTTTTATCGTGGTTGCTTATTTCATCTTTCCCATTCCAATTAGAATATCTTCTAAAGGAAAGGCTTACCTGTCCTACTCTTTCCCACTCTTCGGGCGTGTGCTTCAACCGAAGATCGTCATCAAAATAAATATAGCCAGGATAATTTTTGTATTCTGCCGGAGGCGGCCTTTCGCCGCTTATTAAAATTATTACCGGCTTGTTTATCTTCTCTTTTGCTACTAAATATTTTTGAAGCGGTTCTATTTCTTCCAAAAGAATCCGCAAGCTTTCTTTGTAGTTTTCTTTTACATCAATCAATAATTTTAATTGACGTAAACTATCCTTTGCAAGCTCGTGCAGTAATGGATCAATGTATAAACTTTTTAAAGTGTGCCCTGGTTGAATATCTTTCTTATTATGCGCCACATATAAAACTCCGTTCACCGGGTAAACATCCGCTTCGATGGAACCAAAGCCTGCATCAAATGCCGTATGAAATGGCACGGTATGCATGTAATCATTATGCGCATGAGCATTTGATGCCGTATAATTTTTTTGCTGGGCAAAAACATGTATTGACAAAATATTAAAGCAAAGAATAAAAACAACCAACAATTTTTTATTGTGAGAGTTGTAGCTTGATACGCTCATTTTATTATTGATATTATTTTATATTTATTTCTGCCAATACAGGAAAATGATCCGAAGGGAACTTGCCGTAATAACTATCGGTGAGTACGCCCCACTTATTTACTGTAAAATCATCTGTTATAAAAATGTGATCTATAATTTCTTTGCTCTGTTTTGCTTTTCCAAAAGCATTGAAAGAAGCATTGTTAGCATAAGGATATTTTACTTCATTGTACGAGTCTTTTAAAATACCGGAGTTAGCAATTGTCTTGTACCATTCAGTATCATCAGAACCATTCAGGTCTCCGGTAAATATTGCCGGCTTTTTACCTGCAATGTTTTTGATTTTTTGCAATATAAGCTTACTGCTCTCTCTGCGGGCCTGCATACCCTGGTGATCGAAATGTGCATTGAAAAAATAAAACTTTTTCCCACTCTTTTTATGTTGTAAATAAACCCAGGAGCAAATGCGGTTGCAGCATGTGGCGTCCCAACCGAGCGAAGGTTTTTCGGGTGTTTGAGACAACCAGAAATCTCCTTTGTCTAATAATTTAAATTCATCTTTTTTATAGAAGATTGCTGAATGTTCGCCTTTATCTTTTCCATCATCTCTGCCAAGCCCATAGCGGGCATATTGAGGTAATGCATCGTTAATATCATCCAGTTGATTTTTTAATCCTTCCTGTGTACCAAAAATATCGAAGTCGTGAAAACGTATCAATGCGGCAACAACCGGCGCCCTGTTAACCCAGAGATTTCCCGAATCACCCGGATTATCATACCTCAAATTATAAGTACCAACTATAAGTTTTTGTGCCTGCATAAAGTTTACCATGAAGATTATGGCTACGCAGGAAAAAGATGTTTTTAGTTTCAAATTTTTATTTTTTTATTTTCAGTTATTAGTGGATGCCCGTCCAGGAAATCAATTTTTTTCTTTGTAGACAAAAGTCGCAAATATAATTTTTAAATATTTTTTTGCGAATCAAAACCTTGCATAAGTGCTTCATATAATTTGCAAACGCGATTAATTATGATTAATTATTTGGACTGTTTTTTCATTGAAAAAATAGAATGACTATGTAGTAGAGCTTCTGACAACTAATGCAGAAGGAATTACCACACTTTCATTTTTTAGATTAAAACCTGTTTTGGATAAGGCTTTAAATAAAAGTGTTGCCGCGGTTTTCCCCATCTCAAATGCAGGCTGCGTAATAGTTGTGAGCGATGGGTTAAGAATGGAAGCCGTTTCAAGATTGGAGAAGCAAACAATTTTTACATCCCCGGGAATTTTAAGTTTTAGAGCAACGCAGGCTTTGTACAGCGGAGTAGTTAATTTTTCAACTGATGAAACAACGCCATCAGGCCTGTCTTTTTGTTGCAGCAAATTTTTAATCAAGGCGTAGTTTTGCTTTGCATTATTGCCACACAGAATAATTTTTTTTTTATCCGCCTTCAATTTGTTGTCTGCAAGTGCTTTAAAATATCCTTCCAGCCTTTTGTTGCTGATAGATAAACTTTTTGAAATATTGAGAAAAGCCATTTTTTTACAACCCTGTTCAATCAAATGTTCTGTCGCCTTATAGCCGCTTTCAAAATCATCCGTAGTGATTTTAGCTGTGTCTACTTCTTCACACACCCTGTCAAAAAATATAAGAGGAATTCCACCCGATATCAAATCCCTGACGTGTCCGCTTTGTGATGTTTCGCCTGATACAGACATTAATACTCCATCCACTCTGCCTCCCTGGAATTCTTTTAAAATGTCTCTTTCATTCTCAAATTTTTCATGTGTTAAACAAATTAATACATGATATCCTTTTTCCTTTGCCACTGATTCAATACCGTTGATAGCGAGCGAAAAAAAACTGTCCGCAACTTCCGGAATAACTACGGCAATATTTTTACTTTTTCTTCCCCGCAAACTACTCGCATAAGGATTGGGAACATAATTTAGTTTTGCTGCAATCTTCTGAACACGCTTCTTGGTTTTTTCACTTATCTCATAGCTGTCATGCAAGGCTTTTGATACACTTGAAACCGATAAGTGGAGTTCGCGGGCAAGCTCTTTTATATTAATATTCTTCATTACTTCAATAGTGTTGGATGCTTTCTAACGTGATAGGTTAGCCGTAAATATGCTGCAAAGTATTACGGCATATAATACTTAAGTAAGTACAATTAAAAATGTAACTTCTATTTGCGAAAACGGTTTCGTAAATAAAGCTAAGCCATTATGCAAACAGCGTAAAAAAAACCTTTACTTTAGAATTACGATTTGCCTAAACCCCAACAACAGATTGCTATGGATACAACTTCAAAAAATTTCACAACCAAAGAAATAAATCCTTTAGGTAGTATTGATGAATGGGAAGATGATGTTTTGCAACGCTATCCCGATCCTGGCAGCATTGCCACTTCAAAAACAACGGATGAATACCGCAATTACCAGGAGCCTGCGAGGGATACTGTAAAAGAATTTTACCGGTTAAACCATACTTACCAAACGTATGATTTTGTACAGGAGAAAAGAAATAATTACTTAAAGTTTGACAAAAAACAAATGCCGGTATGGGATGCCTTCCAGTTTCTAAATCAGTTGGTTGACGATTCTGATCCTGATACAGACCTGGACCAGTTTCAGCATTTGTTACAAACCTCAGAAGCTATTCGCAGGGATGGCCATCCTGATTGGATGGTGCTCGTGGGACTCATGCATGATATGGGTAAAGTACTTTGCTTATTTGGTGAACCCCAGTGGGCAGTGGTAGGCGACACATTCCCGGTAGGTTGTGCATATTCAGATAAAATTGTTTACCCGGAATTTTTTAAAAACAACCCGGACTTTTCTAATCCTGCGTATCAAACCCAATATGGCGTATATGAAAAAGGTTGCGGGTTGCGCAATGTTGATATGTCATGGGGGCACGATGAATATGTTTACCAAATGTTGAAAGACCGCATACCCGAAGAAGGCCTGTATATGTTACGGTATCATTCTTTTTACGCATGGCATCGCGAAGGGGAATATGAATACCTGCTCGATGGCCATGATAAAGAAATGCTGAAGTGGGTAAAGCTTTTTAACCCCTATGATCTATACTCAAAAAATCCCGAGCCGCCTGACTGGAAAAAATTAAGGCCTTACTATGAAGAACTTGTAGAAAAATACCTTCCTCAAACATTGAAGTTTTGATTGAGGTAACATCAAAGTGCTGTTAATGGCAACGTAACATAATGTTGATGTTATAAAAATAATGTACAGATACCTTTGTGCTCCGAAAAAAACAAAAATTTTCTTTTTAAAAATACCTTAATTGGTAAGAACTAACTATCAACCCGTTGCTTCTTTCCTATTTATTTAACCCAAACTAAAACTACTTTAAAATGAGTAAAATCTATTTTTCAAAGCAGTGCCTTGCAATTTTTTTCACTATAATTTTTTTGTGTTTAGCAGCTTCGCAAAATGCATCCGCAAAAAAATATTTTAAAGATGAAAAAACTGATAGGGTTGCAATTAATGTAGCAGGAACGGTTCGCGATGCCAGTACCGGCAAGCCTTTGGCAGGCGCCACTATTGCTGTAAAGAATAGTAGTGAAAGTACAATCTCAGGATCCTCAGGAAGTTTTACGATATCAGTTCCTTCGGGTAACAGCGTGTTAGTTGTAAGTTTTGTTGGGTATGTAACACAAGAAATTCCCGTAGGAAATAAAATAAATATTGATATCGAGTTGCAACCAACTTCCGCAACTCTGAACCAGGTAGTAGTAGTTGGATATGGCACGCAGAATAAGAAGGATATTACCGGTGCTGTAAAATCTTTAAAAAGCGAGTCGTTTAATAAAGGAATAATTAATTCCCCACAACAACTTTTGCAGGGCAAAATATCGGGCGTGAATGTTACCTCTGCAAGCGGCGAACCGGGCGATGCCTCAGGAATTACAATAAGAGGTCCCGGTGGTGTAAGATCAGGAAGCACGCCACTCTTCGTGATAGATGGATTGCCATTGGACAACTCCAGCACAGGCGGCGGAGACCCCTTGAATTTTATAAACCCACAGGATATAGAATCTATTGATGTACTAAAAGATGCATCTGCTACCGCTATTTATGGATCGCGTGGCGCGAATGGTGTAATAATTATTACGACCAAAAGAGGAAAAGCAGGCGTTTCCACTCTTGGCGCTTCTGTGAGTTTAGGCTTTTCAACTTTAGCAAGAGCCTTGCCTGTTTTATCGGCTGATGAATTTCGTGTGGCAGTACCAAAGGTGGGCGGTGTTTTGGATGATAAAGGTGGTAACACTGATTGGCAGAAAATAGCTACAAGAACTGCTATCACGCAAAACTATAATCTTAACCTGAGTGGTGGCGCCAATAAGCTTACCTATTATGCATCGCTTGGAGCGCAGGCACAGGAAGGGATTATTAAGAAAAACCAGATTGACCGGTATTCGGGAAGATTTAATGTGACGCAAAAATTTTTAGACGACAGGCTAACCGTGGAGCTTAATTTGAATGTTGCCAACACCAGGGACCAACGCCCGCCCATTTCCAGCATCCTCGGAGAAGTGCTTACGGATAATCCAACTTATCCTGCCTATGACTCAGCGGGCAAGCCCGCGGTATATCAGGCCATCAACAACCCGCTGATCTATTTCAATCTTGACAGGGAAATTACTTCAATAAACCGCGTGGTAGGTAACATTTCTCCTTCTTTTAGAATAATGAAAGGGCTTGTTTATAAACTGAATTTCGGTATTGATAATTCTACTTCAACACGTGATGTAGAAAACCTGCCGAATGCAGTGCCTTTCCGTGAAGGAAGATTAGAGACTTTTTACAACAACAACAGGAACCGGCTCATTGAAAATTATCTTACCTATACATTAAATACAACGCATCATGATCTCACAGCGTTGGCCGGACACTCTTACCAGCGCATATTTGTACAGCAAAGAAATAATAGTATTAACAGGTTTGTTGTTGGCGGTATAGATCCCATTTATAATCCTGGCGTCGGGCAGGATTTGACATTAGCGAATAACCGGCCCGGCGGTTATGCATTTATCAATGAGCTGCAATCTTTTTTTGGAAGACTGACTTATCAATACAATAGCAAATATTTGTTTACCGCAAACTTCAGGGCAGACGGCTCATCCAAGTTTGGTGAGAACAATAAGTATGGATATTTCCCATCATTCTCTGCGGGCTGGAAGATTTCCGAAGAAGACTTTATGAAAAATTCTGCCTTCAATAATTTAAAACTGAGGGTCGGTTGGGGAGAAACAGGTAACCAGGAAATTCCACCGAAAATTACACAGGCTTTATTTAATTCACTTTCTTCTGCGAGCTATCCTCTTTATCCCACAGGCTCCTATCCTGCAGGGCTTACTTATGCAAGGCTTTCCAATCCTGATATTCAATGGGAGTCATCAAAGCAAACTGACTTAGGCATTGACTTCAGTTTGTGGAACGGAGCCTTGTCCGGCACCATAGACCTTTTTAGAAAAGTTTCTAATAATATACTGCTGCAGGTAATACCCGCCGACCCCGTGCAGCCTGCCGCGGAGTTATGGACAAATGTAAAAGATATGACCATAACGAATAAAGGCGCTGAATTTGAATTAGACTACAGGCACAAAACGGATAATGGCTTTTCTTACAGTATAGGAGGCACGCTTACCTACATAACAAACAAGGTAGAAAATTCTCCCTACTCAGTAATTCCTGCGGGTTCAGTATCTGGCGCAGGTATCACATCGTCCACCATTAATGGCTATATAAATGGCGAACCCATCGGAACATTTTTTCTAAAAGAATTTACCGGCTTTGGCCCCGACAGCTTAAGTACTTACCGCGATGTAGATGGCGATGGCCTTGTGACAGATAAAGACAGGATTGCCGCCGGCACTGCATTGCCAAATCTTATCTATAGTTTTTACGGAAGTATTGACTACAAAGGATTTGACCTGAGCATTAATTTTAACGGTGTTTCCGGAAATAAAATTTATGACTATACACAAAATGTTAGCTTCTCTAAATTAAGGCTTGCTAAAAATGTCAATAGTACACCGGATGCTTTTGCTGACCCAAAAGAGTCTCTAAATAATGCAACTCCCGTTACTTCAAGATACCTGAAAAATGGCGCTTACCTGCGGTTGAACAACGTTTCGCTCGGATATAATTTCAACCTGAAAAATTTAGGCATAGATAAATATTTTTCTGCTGTACGCCTTTCTGTAACCGGGCAAAATCTTTTTGTAATTACCAAATATGACGGCTACGATCCCGAAGTAAACGTTGACAGATCCATCAGCGGCGTTTCTTCTTATGGCATTGATTATTTAAGTTATCCCAAATCAAGGTCCATCATTGTAGGTTTAAATTTTTCATTTTAAAATAAAAAATATGACAAAGAAAATATTAACCCTGCTGCTGATTATTGTAAGCATTGCTGCAATTAACAGTTGTTCAAAACTAAAAGAAAACGTTCTTGACGAATCTTCTGTTTCAGGGCTTACGGCTAAACAACAGGCGGAAGGTATAATTGCGCCGGTCTATGCAAAACTGGAAGATGTGTTTATGCACACCACCTATTTTGCCCTGCAGGAAATTTCAACAGACGAGGCTATTTTACCTTTCCGCGGCGGAACTGATTGGGGTGATAATGGTATTTATGTGCAAGAGCACCAGCATGAATTCATCAGTACTGATAACAATATAAAAAATACCTGGAACCATTTACTAATAGGAATATCAAGAGCCGTTACCGCTATTAATGCGCTTCCTGCTAATACCGATCCTAATGCACCAAAGTTTTTGGCAGAAGCACGGGGCATGAAAGCTTACTATAGCATGCTGATGCTCGATCTTTATGGCCTCATTTTCGTGAAAGATGATCCGGCAGCGACATCCGTAATTATGCGGGGTGATGAAGCTGTTGAATATATAAAGTCGGAATTATTAGCCATAGAACCTTTGCTGGACAATACTACAGGGCCAGGGAGGATTACAAAAGCGGCTGTGTGGGGTTTGCTTGCGAGGCTTCATTTAAACACTTCGGTTTACCATGACCGTTATGCTGCCTCCTTTACATTCGATCCTGCAGATATGGATAAAGTAATTGACTATTGCGATAAGATCATCAGCTCCGGCCAATACCAGTTATCACCGGATTACTTTTCTCTTTTTGATGATGCAAACCATACCAATAAAGAATTAATTTTTGCCGTAGATCAGCGTGCTGATTTGAACGGCCATAACCGCATGGCATATTTTTCATTATCGGGAGACCAGTTTCCTTTACCTGCATACCCCGGCGCCAATGGAACGGATGGGGCTTCTATCACCTCGGATTTCTATG
>JBDTSD010000033.1:0-34042 GCA_039931355.1 Ginsengibacter sp. | reverse complement strand
ACCGCTGGTTGTGCTTCTCCAAAAAAATTATTTTTATAGACAGTATTGATATTATTAACAGAATTTGACGTAGCAAGAATGCAATTCTTTACCAATACCCCCGCATCATTTAAATTCAATGTTTGAAAACCTGAATAAGTTGGAGATGCGGATACACAATTTTCTATTACCGCTGTAGTACCTGCTTGCGATAGTTGTATAGTTTGAACGATGCAATTGTATATCTGTAAATTAGTTACTGGACCTCCAGCCGGGCCATTATCAGAAAAATCAAGAAATGTTATGACAGAATTGGAGATTTGAATATTGCTAATAGTTCCAAAACTGATATTGTTATTAAAACCGAAATTGCCACTGCAACGCTGAAATGTAATGTTGGAAATCGGGATTCCTGTACCAGCCCCATCACCTATGCCAAATGATCCTGAAATACCTGAAATAATACTTCCATCGCTTCCCGGAGAGAAACCCATCGAAGCGCTTGATGGAGCATCGGTCCCAATCGCCTGCAAGTTAGCATTTGCATCGAAATTGTATCCGTATCCAATTATTACCAATTTTTTATCAATATTTCCATATGTCGTAATACTGGTATATATCTGTAGGGTATCGCCTGCACTCGCGGCATCCTGTGCAGATTGAAGATCGGCATAATCTACACCGGTTAATGGCAGGCCAATGTAGCCAACACGAAAAATTTTTGCAAAAGAAAAGCTACTGATTAATAATGCAGCGGCTAAAAGAGTAATAAATTTTGTTTGCATAATCGTAAGTTTTTGAAATGATGTAATAAAAAGCCTCACCATCCTGCATTGCACCGCGAATGTTTTGTATTTAAATACATGTATAACATAATTAGTGTTTTGTTTGTGAATAATAGTTCTCTTGAGCTGAGAACATGTGTAATTAATTATTACTCCTTACACTAATAGTTATATTGTATGGATTTGAAGAAGCGACAGTACTTGGTGCAGTTAGTTTATAATTAGCAGGTACTGCAGGTACGCCACTTAGTTTATAAATGTATGCCGTTTCACCACCGTAAATACCAGCGTCGGAAGGGTTATTTGCCGCATCCAAACCAGCGTTAATAGCAGGGGAGCCCGCCTTTAAAACATAGTAATCCTCATCAAAAGATGGGTCTGCATAATACCCCGGAGCATCGCTGGTACCACCAAGCCGATTGAAGATTACCGCCCAATCCTGGCTCCACCTGTTGTTAGAGCCTGCCGGTAAAACTACTGGCTGCGCTTCTGCAAAAAAGTTATTTTCATAAATTGTGTTTATGTTATTCATAGAATTTGAGCTGGCGAAAATGCAGTTTTTCATTAATACACTGGCATCGTTTAAATCCAAAAAAGAAAAAGACGAATAAGTGAGAGACGCGGATACGCAGTTTTCTATTATTGCAGTAGTATTTGCTTTGAATAGCTGTATAAGTTGAACGATGCAATTGTATATCTGTAAATTATTTACAGGAGTTCCATCCGTTCCATGATAAGATAAACGAAGATTTATGACAGAACCGGAGATTTGAATATTGCTAATAGTTCCATAGTTAATTGAATAACCGATAAAGTTATAAAAACGGAAATCGCCATTGCAGCGCTGAAATGTAATGTTGGAAATTGGAATTCCTGTACCAGCATAATCGCCTATACCAAATGATCCTGAAATACCTGAAACCATACTTCCATCGCTTCCGGGAGAGAAAGTTATGTCTGCGCTTGATGGAGCATCGGTCCCAATCACCTGCAAGTTAGCATTTGCATCAAAATTGTATCCGTATCCAATTATTACTAATTTTTTATCAATATTTCCGTGTGTGGTAATATTGGTATATACCTGTAGGGTGTCGCCTGCACTCGCGGCATCCTGTGCAGATTGGAGATCTGCATAATCTACACCGGCTAATGGCGGGCCAGTATAGCCTACTCTAAAAATGTTACCGAAAGAATAATTGCCGATTAATAAAGCGGCGACTAAAAGAGCAATAATTTTTGTGTGCATGATTGTAAGTTTTTGGATGAGGAAATTTTATTGAATATTGTTAAAGAATATTTATAAGAGTCTGTATGCTTCGAAAGCGATTGATGCCTCACCCAAACTTCTCTCCTTCAAAGAGGGAACAGGTTTAATAGTTTGCACCATCCGACTATCTGCACAACTACTAATAATCATAAAAGCAGCGCATAATATTTCCAGGGATAGCCAGGTTTTCTTTTTAGTAATTTTCATACAATTGATTTCTGCATCAGCAAAAAAAACAGCAGAATCAGTGGGTTAAAGATCTAAAGCGAAAGCCCTAACCAGGAAGAGTGGAAATTGAATAGAATTTGGAAATAAAAAAATTAAGATTTAAACAAGAATTAATTGTCATCTAAATTTAATTGGAATAATTCGCTTATCACAATTTTATAAAAATTATTTCTGCGATATGCCTAACGTGGCCTTTGCCTGATAACCCCGAACCTTCAACCTTATGACCAGGAAAAACTGAGTTAACGCCAGCAGTTTTGTAAAAGCGGCAAGGATTGATACAAAATATTTAAAGACAATAAATTTATCGTGCGAGCCTCTTCCAAAAATTAAATGTTCACAGTCAATTTAGGAATGGAATTAGAAGCAAGAAGAAAAGGCTTTGTTGAAGTTATAAAGGTGAGGCAGAATTTTCCCCCTCCGTCTTTCGCAAAAAAAAATCCCCTCGGTCGAGGGGATTGCTATAGAAACAATTTGTTGTTTACATTTTGTCATCCATCATCATCTTCCCGGTTGCATCCATCATGTGGCCATCTTTATCAATTGATTCGCCATCTTTCATCATCATTTTTTTACCGTCTTTCATAGTAACTTCTCCGTTTGGCGCTACTTTGCAGCCATCAGTACAAGTCATAGTCTCGGTCATTTCTTCCGTTTTACCATCTTTCATCATCATCATTTTACCGTCTTTCATCATCATCATTCCGTCTTTCATTTCCATGGGACCATTCACAGTGCTGTTATTCATTGATGTGTCAGCACTCATGGTGTTGTCGTTCATCATAGCAGATGAATCGTCAGTGGTGGTGGTGTCTGTAGTAGAAGTATCGCTACCACAAGAAGTCATAAATGCAGCAATGGCTACAATCGCAAATAGTTTTTTCATGATTTTAATTTTTTGATTTTAAATTTCGGCAAACCTATCCAAATTAAACGAGACAGGCAAGTTTAGTGTATAACAAAAGTGTACTATTTCTTTCTAAAAAAAATGCGTATGGGCACGCCCGTTAGATCGAATTTTTCACGCATTTGATTTTCCAAATAATTCTTATAAGGCGCTTTTATATCATCAGGATAATTACAAAAAAAGGCAAATGAAGGAACTACTGTAGGCAATTGCGTCACGAATTTTATTGACACCGCATGGCCCCTTACTACCGGCGCATGATAACTCTCAACAGCCTTCAACATTACATCATTCAGCTTCGAGGTGGCTATTTTTTGCTGCCTGTTTTCATACACTTTAAGCGCTGCTTCCATGCCCTGGAAAATGCGTTGCTTTTCTATGGCAGAAATAAAAATTACCGGCACATCTGTAAAAGGAGCCAGCTTTTGTTTAAGCAATTTTTCATAGTCTCGGGCAGTGTTGGTTTCTTTTTTTATGAAATCCCATTTATTTATCAATACCACCATGCCCTTTCCTTTTTTTACGGCAAGCGAAAATATACTCAGATCCTGCGCGGTTATTCCTTTTTCAGCATCAAGCAATAGTAAACACACGTCTGCTTCATCAACGGCCTTTACGGCACGTATCACAGAATAGAATTCAAGGTCTTCATTCACTTTTGTCTTCCTGCGAATGCCGGCTGTATCTATTAAAACAAATTCTTTATTGAATAAATTATAAGTGGTATGCACCGAATCTCTCGTGGTGCCTGCAATGTTTGACACGATGGTACGCTCCTGGCCTGTCAACGCATTGAGCAGAGATGACTTGCCAACATTTGGTTGGCCAATAATGGCAAACTTTGGTAGGCCTTCTTTAATTGTGCTTTCTTCAACGGGAATTTTTTCGCTTATTTCGTCCAGTAGTTCTCCGCTTCCCGTGCCACTTATTGATGATATAAAAAATATTTTTTCAAACCCCAGACTATAAAATTCTGATGCTTCTAATAACCGTGCATGGTTGTCTACTTTATTTATCGCAAGGTAAACGGGCTTCGGTGAACGGCGTAATAAGTCCGCCATTTCCTGGTCAAGATTCGTAATGCCTGTAGTAACATCACACATAAAAACAATTGCATTTGCTTCCTCCATCGCGATGAGCACCTGCTTGCGGATTTCCCTCTCAAACACATCTTCGCTGTGCTGTACAAAACCACCTGTATCAATCAGGTTAAAAGTTTTGCCCGCCCACTCTGCTTCGCCGTATTGCCTGTCGCGGGTTACGCCACTTACATCATCGACTATCGCCTTACGCTGCCCCAGCATCCGGTTAAAAAAAGTGCTCTTGCCCACATTCGGGCGGCCTGTAATTGCAACTGTATAAGACATAAGAATTCTTTTTTACTATTATTTACGTTTAGGCCTGTTAGTTAGTCTAGCCTGCACAATTTTTTGTTTGCTGCCGCAGGTAATTTAGGCATCTTCATTGTGTCATATTATCCCGATCACATCGCAGACTCACTTGTAAGCACGGTAACATTGGTGATCTTTTATAAACTTCTTTGTAATGGAATACCAGTAAACGGAAATCTCCTGGCTAATCTCTATAAAAGTGGCAAAGGTATCGCTTATGAAATTCGCCGCAGTACTTTTAGCATTTCGGGTTTTATGAGACCTGCAATGATGCCTTAAGCAATTTCATATCATCAAAAAATCCAGGATATGATTTTTTAACAGCATCCGCCTCATGAATGATGGTTTGGCCGTTTGCACGCAAAGCTGCAACGGCGCAAGCCATAGCAATACGATGATCATTGTGCGAAGTCACTTTTGCACCCTTTACATGTTTTGCACCGTGCACTACCATTATATCATCATCGAGGTCAATGATAACATTCATTTTTGCGAACTCTTTTTTTAGGGTAAGTGCCCTGTTGCTTTCTTTATGAAGTAATCGCCGTACGCCTTTTATTGTTGAGTTACCCTTACAATAGGCCGCCAGTGCCACGAGCGGCGGAAACAAATCAGGAGCATGTGTTGCATCAAAATTAAATGCAGACAAAGGTTTGCTTTTTACATGGATAGTATTGTCGCCAAACTTTATATCAGCTCCGCTGGCCTCCAACGCATCTATTATTTTTTTATCTCCCTGCGTGGAATTCATGTCCGCACCATTTACTGTTACTTCTCCTGCAATTGCACCCGCCACTAATAGAAAAGCAGTATTGCTCCAATCGCCTTCCACTTTATATTTTACACTATGTGCTATCTCTCCGCTTCGCGGCAGCACTGTAAACTTCTCATAATTCTCATTCTCAATTTTAAAACCGAAATCGTTCAAAATACTTAACGTAAGATCAATATAAGGCTTACTTGCAAGGCTATTTACTTTTATACTAACGGGAGCCGTACACGCTTTTGCGTAAGCTATAAGCAGCCCGGTTAAAAACTGCGAACTTAATGAACCATCAACAGTAATATTAGCCGGCTTTAACGGGCCTTTTATTGTGATAGGAAGCCTACCACTATTCGATCGCACATCTACACCTAACTGTGGTAACACTTTATCAAAAAAATCTATTGGCCTTTGAAGAATACTACCAACTCCGGTAAAAGTTATATCAAAATTAAATAGGGCCGCTAATGGCACAAACATTCGTAGCGACAATCCACTCTCACCGCATGAAACAGTTACATGTTTGTTTTTATCAGGAGAGATAAAAATATGCCTGGACGATGTGACAATAATTTCATTGCGCTTACTATCAACGGTGGCTCCCAGCCTGGCAATAATATCCTTTGCTGCTTCTTCATCATTACTGGTGCCTGCGTTTTCAATTATGGTTGTTCCCCCGGAAATCAGAGCTACGGCACAAGCCCTTTGCATACTGCTTTTTGACGAGGGAGCATTTATGTTACCTGCTATATTGGATGGTGAAATACTTACTGTCACTATACTATGTCTTTAAATATTTGATACAATTCCTGCATGGGAATTGATTTAACTGATGCTTTGCCTATGCTATCTAACACAACGAAATTCATATCACTGCCGGCTTTCTTTTTATCATGTTGTAATATTCTCCACGCTTCTTCTTTATCAAAATCCAGTTGCACGGGCAAATAGTATTGTTGCAACAGGCTGATTATTTTCCGTGTATCATCCGGAGAAAAATTATTTATTCTTTCGGAAATATGACAGGCCGCTACCATACCGATACTAATAGCGCTACCATGCGGAAGCTTAGTAGTATTTTCAATCGCATGGCCGATCGTATGTCCAAAATTCAGCAGCTTTCTTTCACCGGTTTCATTTTCATCCTGCGAAACCACGTTGTATTTTATTTCCACATTTTTCCTGATAAGCGATCCTGCTGTAGCAATGGAAGACCTGAAAGCAGGTAAAGAATTTTCCTGTAGAAAAGTAAACATTTCATTGTCTTTTATACATGCATGTTTTACAATTTCAGCAAAACCATTCACCCATTCTTCTTCCGGTAAGGTTTCTAAAAATGAATAATCATACAACAAAAATTCAGGATGGTTGATAACGCCCACAAGATTTTTATAAACGCCAACATCTATTCCATTCTTTCCACCAACTGATGCATCTACCATCGCCAATATGCTTGTTGGCACAAATGCAAACTTAATTCCACGCATATAAATTGAGGCGGCAAAACCCGCGAGATCTGTAACAACGCCACCACCAACGCCAACTACAAAGCTTTGCCGGTCAACATTAAGATTTATCAATTCATCAATCACGGTGTTTACCGTTTGCTGGTTTTTAAATTGCTCACCGGCTTTTATTACGATTGTCTTGTGTGTTGAAAATTTTTCTTTATGTGCCTGGTAAATATTTTCATCTGTAATGAAGACCAGTTTTTCCTTTTGAACAATACTTTCAATTATGGAAAAATCTCCATCAAAATAACAGTCAATATTTTTTTGCGAAAAACGGTATTGCACAGGCGTGGGCTGGCTACTCATTCATTATTTTATTCTGGTGATTGATACTTTCAAGGTGAACAGCATCAAAATATTTTGTTATAAAATCTTTGCTCAGGCCAAGCTTCTCTCCTTTCGTGAAAGCCCGTGCAAGTATATCATTCCAGCGGTTCGTCTGTAATATTGTTATGTTATTATCTCTTTTATACACACCGATCTTATCAGCGATTTTCATTCGTTGGCCTATTAGTGTGAGCAACTCATCGTCTATATGATTTATTTGTTCTCTCAGGGTAGCCAATGCCGTTAGGAATTCCTTTTCATCAGTGTTTTCAAAACGCTGTATCAGGTCACCCAGCATTTCCGCAAGTTGCTCCGGCGTTATTTGCTGTTTGGCATCGCTCCACGCATTATCCGGATCAATATGGCTTTCAATCATTAAACCATCAAAATCCAGGTTAATACTTTTTTGTGCTACGGCTTGTAACATGGTACGGTTGCCGCAAATATGTGAAGGGTCACAAATAAGCAACATGCCGGGGAATCTTCTTTTCATTTCTATTGGCAAATGCCACATGGGAGCATTCCGGAATTCTGTATTTCCGTAATTGGAAAATCCGCGATGAATCATTCCCACTTGCTTAACGCCTACTTTATGCAAGCGCTCAATACCGCCGCTCCACAGCTCAAGATCGGGATTTATCGGGTTTTTAATTAGCACAGGAATATCCACGCCGCGTAACGCATCGCAAACTTCCTGCACACTAAAAGGGTTCACCGTAGTCCTGGCGCCGATCCAAAGCATATCTACATCAAACTGCAATGCATCCTGCACATGCTTGCCTGTAGCCACTTCAACCGTAATGGGCAAGCCTGTTACTTTTTTTGCCTGGGCCATCCATGGTAAACCTTTTACACCAATGCCTTCAAACATTCCCGGCTTCGTACGCGGCTTCCAGATGCCTGCCCGCAATACATCTACCTTACCTGTTTTAGCAAGCCTCGTCGCTGTTTCCAACACCTGTTCTTCTGTCTCCGCACTGCAAGGCCCGCTAATGATAAGCGGGCGCTTATTCCATTTTTCCTGGATGATATCTTTCATTGTTTTTGTTTCTGTTTCCATTGTAAATTTAATTTTAAAATATTTAAAGGCCGAAAGCTGATGTTAAAGGCGGTTGATTAAAGTGTATTCTTTAAATGTCATTTCAAATTTTATTTCATTTTTCCCATGCGCACCCTCTTCCTTCCAGCCAAGCTTTCTATAAAATTTTTCAGCTTTAGTATCTGGCGATGTCCCCAGCCAAACATCTTTTTTATTTTGCATAAAGTACCAGTTTAGCATTGTATCGTGCAATCTTTTTCCAATGCCTTTTCCTTCAAAATCAGGATGAACAAACAATGTCCAAATATTATTTTCTTTTAAATCAGCAATAGCAAAACCGACGATTATATTTTCAATCTCACAAACCCAACCTTTGCCTCTGTTCATTATAAACTCTTCGCAATCTCTATCCGTTACCAAAGCAGGATTTGACAAAACATTTTCTTTTACGGAATGTCTTACCAACTGTATTTGCTTAATATCTTTTATATGAGCTTTTCTAAAAATCAAAATTTTATTTTAGCACCCTGGATATCTTATTTGCATTTTCAATCAACTCTGCCAGGTATGTATAATTTTCCTTTTCCAAACAACTTTTAAATTTTCTTAATTGCGAAATGTGTTCGTTTAAAACATCAAGAACATTTTCTCGATTTTGTGCAAAAACCGGCACCCACATGGCCGGGTTACTTTTTGCCAGCCTCACTGTACTTTCAAAACCACCACTTGCTAATTCGAATATGGCATCTTCCTCTTTTTCTTTTTCCAAAACAGTATTTGCCAGGGCAAAAGAAGTAATATGCGATATGTGGCTTACGTAAGCCGCATGCACATCGTGCTCTGCAGCGTTCATATATACAATGTGCATTCCAAATGCATGGTACATCTTTTCAGTAAATTCAAGGGCATCTTTATCACTCGCTTCTTTATCACAAATAACAACCGCCTTATCAACAAAAGCCCCTCTCACTGCGGCTTGCGGTCCGCTGAACTCTGTTCCCCACATTGGATGGGTAGCCACAAATCTTCCCCTGTTTTTATGTTGTGAAGCAGTTTCGCATACGGAACTCTTGGTTGACCCCACATCTATTATAATTTGCCTGTCAATTTTATCCAGGATATTTCCAATCATCTTTTCGGTAGTGTCTACCGGAACGGCAAGTATCGCAACATCACATTTTGCGATCGCCTCATCAGGCTCCATTATCTCATCCGCAAGCAATAAGTCCAACGCCTGCTGTTGCCGTTCTTTGTTTAATTCAACACCGATGATTTTAGTTGCTATAGATTTCTCTTTCAATGCAATTGCCATGGAGCCACCTATCAAACCTGTTCCAAATATTGCTATTTTCATAATACTCAATTCTTAATTCTTACAATGGCTTCATCAATTTTTTCAACACTTGTACAAAGGCTTACTCTTATATATTTATCTCCCGCACTTCCAAAAATTCCGCCGGGTGTAATGAATACGTTTGATTGGTAAAGTACTTTGTCACTCAACTCGTAACCATCTTTAAATGATGCGGGAATTGAAGCCCATACAAACATGCCCGCCTGTTTATGATCATACGTGCAGTCCAGTAAATCTAATAGTTCATACACTTTTAATCTTCGTGTTGTATAAATTCTATTTAAGTCATCGTGCCAATCCTGGCCAAGTTGCAACGCCTCGGCTGCTGCCAGTTGTAATGGTAAAAACATACCGCTGTCCATATTTGATTTAAATCTTAAGACCTCTTCAATTCTTTCTTTTGCACCTGCAAGTATGCCTATCCTCCAGCCTGCCATGTTGTGGCTTTTGCTTAATGAATTTAATTCTATCGCTACATCTTTTGCTCCATCAACACTTAAGAGGCTCATGGGCTTTCCATTCAAAATAAAACTGTAAGGATTATCGTGGCACAGCAATATGTCATGAGCTTTGGCAAATGCAACCAGCCTTTCAAAAAAACTTTTTGTAGGCAACTGGCCGGTGGGCATGTGAGGATAATTCACGAACATGAGCTTAACTCTTGAAAGATTAGTTTTTTCAAGTTCATCAAAATCGGGAAACCAATAATTTATTTCTTTTAGTTGATATTCTATTATTTCTGCGCCGGCTATCGTAGCAGCGCTTCTATAGGTTGGATAGCCTGGGTTTGGAATTAATACCACATCACCTTCATTTATATATGTCATGCAAATGTGCATGATCCCTTCCTTGCTTCCGATCAATGGCAGAATTTCTGTGTCGACATTAAGGTCAACATCATACCATTTTTTATACCATTGAGAAATTGCAGTTCGTAATACCGGGCTTCCTTTATAATTCTGGTAGCCATGCGTGTTAGGTTTCAATGCTTCTTCATGTAATCGATTTATCACTTGCGGGTGCGGTGGAAGATCAGGGCTGCCTATACCCAAATTAATTACCTTTTTACCAGCCTTATTTAAGTCGTCTATTTCCCGCAGTTTTTTTGAAAAATAATATTCACCCACGTCCTGAAGCCGGTCAGCTACACAGATATCGACAGCACCCAAGGCAGCAATAGTTTTATCCTCCATATTTTTTTCAGCTTCTTTCATCGGGCCTTTTTATTTGGTAAAGGAGTTTTGCCATTTTTATACACACCATATACTTTAAGATCTATAGTTAATGGCTTAATGTTCTCAATAACCGTATTAAACTGGTCAAGATGTTCAAATTCCATATCTGCGTGAAAAGAGTATTTCCAATCACTTCCCGGTATTGGCATCGATTGAAGCTTGCTAAGATTTATTTCATCATCAGAAATTCTTGTTAGCACCTTCGCAAGGCTTCCTTTAGAATGATCCGTCTGAAATACAACAGACGCTTTGTTTGAATCAACGATTTCATTTGATCTTTCCGGAACCTGCAATACAAGAAATCTTGTGTAATTATTTTTAAGGGTTTGGATATTCGGAGCAAGCGTTTTCAGGCCATATAGTTCAGCTGCCAACTTACTTGCCACTGCCGCAATATGTTTGCTGTGATGTTGGTGAACAAGTTTTGCGCTAAGAGCGGTGTCTTCTGTCTCAATTAACTTCCAGTTGTACTTTTCCAGGTATTCAATGCACTGCAGCAATGCCATTGGGTGAGAGTGTACTTCACGAATATCATCAAGCGCCACGCCCGGGTTTGCCAAAAGATTTTGGTTTATATGAAGGTAAACTTCTCCAACAATTTGCAAACTGCTATGCTGAAGCAAATTATAATTTGGCAAAATACTTCCTGCGATAGAATTTTCTATAGCCATCAAGCCGCCGTCTGCCTGCTTTACATCAGCTGCTATTTTTATCACATCCCGAAATGTCGGGCAACAAATAACTTCAACATTTTTCCCAAAAAATTGCCTTGCAGCAACCTGGTGGAAACTGCCTTCATACCCTTGTATCGTAACCTTTTTGTTCATCTCAATTATTTATCTCAATAGACCTAAAACAAAAATCCCGGCTTTTCTGAGCCGGGATTTTTATGTTATCTATTTTATAATTTTTAACAAAAGCATCCCGCGCCATTTCTAAAATAATAGCTAAAATAAAAAAAGGTATTTGCTTTTGAATTTGTCATTTGAATTTCAAAAATAGGAAAGCGTAATCAAATTACCAATCATTTTTTTTATATCCTTCATCACAACCATTACATAACTAATGACGATTCCAAAGAAGTGTAATTACTTTTTACTTTTTTATCAACCGCAAATTAAAAAAACCGCCCCTAAAAAGAAACGGCTTTTAGATTGCCTGCCAAATAAAAAAATATAAATAATTATTTCTTCATCATTGTATCAGTGCTCATCATTTTTGATGAATCACTCATCATGCTTGTATCAGCCACTGCTGGAGCTGGAGTAGACATCATACTTGAATCTGAACTCATAGTAGATGTAGAATCAGATGTAGTAGTGTCTGTTGTTGCGCTGTCATTACAAGCTACAAAGAATGCTGTTACTGCAAGAGCTAAAAATATTTTTTTCATTTTTCTTAATTTAGTTTTTTAATTAATTATTTTACGTTTATACCATCTTTCCAATAAAGTAACCCATTGTTAAAAAAAAATTTGAAATTTATTTTGGGTTACTTTTCCACATTATAAGTATTAATTACAGCTGAGTGAATATATATGAACAGGAGAAAGAGCTATTAGATGCGGTTGCTGCCAATGATGGAGCTGTAATTGAAAGCATCTATCGCGAAAACTTTCCAACTATACAAGCATTCGTCTTAAAGAATAATGGCTTTGCAGATGATGCCAAAGATATTTTCCAGGAAGCAATGATTGTCTTGTTTGAAAAAGCTAAACTGGATTCGTTTGTTTTAACATGCCTGATAAAAACTTACCTATACTCGGTGAGTCGAAGGCTCTGGCTGAAAAAACTACAGAGGGAAAACAGGCACTACCCGGGTGTTGAAATGCTGCTGGAAACAGTACCTGTAGAAGATGAAGTGGAGGCACATGAAAAACATAACGAAGACCTTACAATAATGGAAAGAGCGTTATCGAAAATTGGAGAGCCCTGCAAAAGTATTTTGGAAGCTTTCTATATTCAAAAAAAATCCATGCCTGAGATAGCTGAAGCTTTTGGATATACAAATGCTGATAATGCAAAAACCCAGAAATATAAATGCCTGGGAAGATTGAAGAAAACATTTTTTTTACAATATAAAAACGGAGAGTAAGATGGAAGACAATTTACTTCTTGATGCAATTGAGAGATACAGAAACGGAGAGATGGGCCCTGAAGAAAAAACTTTTTTCGAGGAATTGCGTAAGAATAATCCCGAGGTTGACCAGTTAGTTGCTGAACATAATTTTTTTCTTGGAGAGCTGGATAAGGTGAGCGACCTGAAAGCTTATCGACAAACCCTTGGCGAGGTAGAAAGCAAGCTAATAAATGAAGGTGTGATTTCACAAAAAGGACTTAACGCAAGGGGGAAGGTAATGTTCCTCTGGAACAAGTATCGCCGTACAATAGCAGTAGCTGCCTCTATTGCAGGCATTGTTTCTCTAACTACAGCTACTGTTGTTTCTATGTATTCTGAAAAGAAAAATGTTGCTTCCATAACACCTCTTGTGGATAATAAGTTGCAAAAAATGGATCAGAAAATAAATCAGATAGTAAGCAAAATGAATGTAACTTCTACGGTTGTTGTTGTGCCTGCGAGGCCAAAGTTCGAAGCGGATTTCAGGGCTACAGGTTTTCTCGCGGATGGCAAAGGTTACCTCATTACCAATGCGCACGTTGTAAATAATGCCCGCAACCTTATAGTTGAAAACCAAAAGGGCGAACAGTTTTATGCAAAGGCCGTGTACGCAGATAAAACAACTGACCTCGCTATTTTAAAAATTATAGATACATCTTTCCACAGATTATCAGGGCTTCCTTACACTTTCTCAAAATCTGGTACGGAACTGGGTGAGCATATATTTACTTTAGGCTATCCACGTGAAGAAGTTGTATATGGCGAAGGATATTTAAGTGCTAAATCCGGCTTTTCAGGGGATACCACTTCTTACCAGGTAAGCATATCTGTAAATCCGGGAAACAGTGGCGGGCCTGTTGTGAATAAAAATGGAGAGATAATAGGGATAATAAGTAGCAAAGAAACAAATGCCGACGGTGTTGTGTTTGCCATAAAATCAAAAAACATCTACGATGCCCTCAAAGAAGTGATGGGAAGCGATACGATAAAACTTCCTGTTGTAAACACCTTAAAAGGGCTTGATCGCGTACAGCAGATCAAAAAGCTGGAAGATTTTGTGTATATGGTGAAAGGGAATTGATGTGTGAGGTCTCAGGTATGTACGATGTTAGATGTGCGATGTGAAAAAATATCTTCTAAACAAGCACTGTTTTTGCCCTTCCAATTCTAATCAATCCCAAAGGTTTTTTGGATAGACCCCGCTTTCGACCAAAGATTCTATACTGGCTTTCACTGAAGGCGCATCTTCGCGATAGGTAACACCAAACCACTGTGCTGATGTATTGATCACTTTAATCTTACAACCTTCATTTTGTATAAATGCATCTCCGATGATAGGAATAAAAAATTCAGCTTTCGGATTACCTGCGTTTTCTTCCAGGAACTTCAAAAATAATTTTTGTATGAATTCAAACACGGTGGAATCAAAGCCCCAGAAATTCATACTAACTGGCGTATCAATTGACAATTCTGTTTTCTTATCACCTTCTTCATAAATGATTTTACTTTCTTCGGTATATATTTTTATACGTTCAACAATGCTTTCCAAATTACCATCCGCATCCACCTGGCAAACACCACGGCTTACTGTTCCATTTTCTGACAGCGTTTTATTAAGTTCATACCCAATGATGCAATAAGTTTTGGGATCAACTTCACCTGATAAAAATTTGGCCGCTTTTTCAAATGCATCTCTTCCGTAAAAATCGTCAGCGTTGATAACTGCAAAAGGCTCCTTTATCACTTCCTTTGCACACAATACTGCATGGGCAGTGCCCCACGGTTTTTTTCTATCCGCAGGAACCTGGAAGCCGCTGGTATAAGAATCCATCTCCTGCATCACATAATCAGTTTCAACTTTATCTTTCAGTTTTTTCTCAAAAATATTTTTAAACTCTTTGGCAAAGTCTTCTCTTATAATAAATACCACTTTACCGAAGCCACTTTGAATGGCATCGTAAATTGAATAATCTATAATGGTTTCCCCTGTTGGACCGAATTCATCCATCTGCTTAATACCACCATAACGGCTTCCCATACCTGCAGCTAAAATCAAAAGAGTTGGTTTCATAATTGAAATAAGATATTAATAGAAATAATTAAAAAATAAATTTGTGCGAATTTAAGCAAGAAACTTTTATGCCATAAGCAACTACATGCAATCACTTTATGACAGTATAAATATTCAGCCTGAAATAAGCTTACTAACTAATTATTTAAGGACTGAAAAAGAAGTTGGATTATCAATGTTGCGGCTTGATAAAATTCATCCTATCGTATCCGGAAATAAACTTTTTAAGTTGCAATATTTTTTGCAGGAAGCAAAGAGTTCCAAACATAAAACAATAATAACTTTTGGCGGAGCATATTCCAATCACCTTGCTGCAACTGCATTTGCCTGTAAAGAAGCAGGACTAAAATGTATTGGCTTTGTACGCGGTGAGAACCCGGTAAGTTTATCCTCAACCTTATTATTTTGCAGACAAAATGGAATGCAGCTTGAGTTTATTAGCCGGGCTGATTATAAAAATATTAGTGATGAATTTCTAATTATGCTTCTACACAAATATGGCGATCATACGCTTATTCCGGAAGGAGGGTTTTCTATAACAGGCGCTCATGGCGCTGAAGATATTATGAAGCTTTTTGATGGGGAAAACTATTCGCATATTTGTTGCCCGATAGGCACGGCTACAACATTCGCAGGACTAATTAAGGGCAATAAGAGCAATGCTCAAATTATTGGATTTAGCGCTCTAAAAAATTTGGGTGACATAGAATTTCGCCTAAAAAAATTAAACGTGGATAAATCAAAATCGTATAAATCTATTTCGGATTATCACTTTGGTGGCTACGCCAAAAAGACGACGGCGTTGATTGCATTTATGAATAACTTTTACCGGGACTATAAAATTCCACTCGATTTTGTTTATACGGCTAAGATGATGTTTGGCGTTTATAATTTATTGGAAGAAAGCTATTTTGCACCAGGATCAAATATATTATGCATTCATACGGGCGGCCTGCAAGGCAATAATTCCTTGCCGCCTGGAACCCTTAATTTTTAATTTCCATTAACAAGCATTTATTTTTGCGTTTAATAAAAACAAATAGCTTCGCCCACCCTATGTATAAGTTTGCTTTCATTTTATTTTGTTTTTTAATAATACAAAAAGTTGGTCTTTCACAAGATACCTTGCCAAATATTTCTGTTACACAAATCAGCAATAAAGCTTTGGTGTCCTGGACGAACCCTTATACTTCCGTTACATACATAGGCATTCAGCGCTCGTATGACAGTCTTAAAAATTTTACCACTATAGGAAGTGTTTTAAATGTAAAAGCCCCGACGAATGGCTTTTTAGATGCAAAAGAATTTATACCGGCACAATATTATCGGTTGTTTATTTCATTCGAAGGCGGCACCTATATTTTTACTCCGTCTCAACGGCCCGGCCTGGATACATTAAGTGTAATGCCAAACATAGCTGAAAATTTAAGGCCTGTACAAACATGGTTTATTCCATCAAGGGAGGTGTACGCAGGCAAAAATTATAACGTAATTATTTCGTTACCCGATGCCAATAAAAAGAAATATTCTCTTAAATTTTTTGAAGATGATGGAACATTTCTTTTTGATATAAAAAAAATTGATGAATCTTATTTAACGCTTGACAAAGTGAATTTTCGGCATTCAGGGCTTTTTAAATTTGAGCTTTTCAGAGATGGAGCCTTAATCGAGCGGCATAAATTATACATTCCGAAAGATGGCAAACCTATACCGTCGCTGAATGAAGAGGGCTATGAATTGAAGTAATATCTACATTGAAAACATGAGCAAAATTCGCTTTTAGCTTTTCTTTCACTTCCTGGAAATTTACTTTGTGCCCCACCTCTTTTTCAAGAGATGTTACCTTTTTATTTACAATGCCACAGGGGATAATGTTATTAAAATAACTAAGGTCGGTATTCACATTCAATGCAAATCCATGCATAGTAATCCAGCGGCTGCAACGTATGCCCATAGCGCATATTTTTCTTTCCCTGCCTGCAATGCCAGGCTCAATCCATACGCCGGTTTCGCCCTTGCTTCTTTCTCCTTTAACACCATATTCAGCTATGGTAAGCATGATAACTTCTTCCAAACTCCGTAAATACTTCCCAATATCAGTGTAAAATTTTTCAAGGTCAATTATTGGATAGCCCACCACTTGCTGCAAACCATGAAAAGTAATATCACCGCCCCTATTAGTTTTAAAAAATTCAATCTCTTTTTCTTCCATCTCGGCTTCATTCATCAGCACGTTTTCCATGTGGCCGCTTTTGCCCAATGTGTACACAGGCGGGTGTTCGCAGAAGAGCAGGTAATTTTTTGTGGGCAATTCGTAACCGGAAGCTGGAAATGCAACATCTGTACTTTGTAAAAGTTTACGGTGTTGGACTTTTACATCAATATTTTTTTTTACCAGTTCTTCCTGGTAATCCCATGCAGATTTATAATTGATAATTCCAAGGTCTTCAAAAATGACTTCCTGTTTATCCAAACTAAAACATTTTAATTTGCAAAGATAGAGTTTGTGAATTGTGAATCAAGGATCGCATATCAAGAAAAAGATTGAAATTATTTTGAATGAAGCAAATAAACGAAGACTTCGAAAGCCCCTCCCCGGGAGGGGTTTGGGGAGGCCCTGACGACAATGAAGAACTCTTTGAACGGCTTACTATTGTTAGTGCCAAAGGCCAGGAACCGCTACGCATTGATAAGTTTTTAATGAATAGAATCGAAGGAGCTACAAGAAATAAAATTCAACAGGCTATAGAAGCCGGGAGGGTTTTGGTAAATGAAAAAACAGTAAAGTCAAATTATAAAGTTCGGCCTGAAGATAAAATTATAGTATATGACACATACCTTCCCGATTCTTCTGAAATAGTTCCGGAAAATATTCCGTTTAAAATTGTATTCGAAGATGAAGATTTAATGGTAGTTGATAAGGAGGCAGGAATGGTGGTTCATCCCGGGAGTGGAAACCCCGGTGGCACTTTGGTAAACGCCGTCGCGTATTATTTGAAACAAAAAAGTCCGACAATCAACGAAGAAGAACTGGCACGGTTTGGATTAGTACATCGCATAGATAAAAATACCAGCGGACTTCTTGTAATGGCGAAAACGCCAAAGGCAATGACGGATCTCGCCAGGCAGTTCTTCGATCATACTGTTCACCGCCGTTATGTAGCGCTTGTGTGGGGCGATTTTGAGGAAGAAGAGGGAACTATCAATGCACATGTAGGCAGGCATCAACGGTTTAGAAAATTGTTTACGGCATACCCTGAGGGCGACCATGGCAAGGAAGCCATCACCCATTATAAAGTACTGCAAAAATTCAACTATGTAACGCTAATAGAATGCAGGCTGGAAACAGGCAGGACTCACCAGATAAGAGTGCACATGCAATACATTGGTCACCCGCTTTTCAATGACAATACATATGGTGGCGATAGAATCGTAAAAGGAACTGTGTTTACAAAATATAAGCAGTTCGTAGAGAATTGTTTTATTCTTTGCCCACGACATGCGTTGCATGCACAGGAGCTTGGTTTTATTCATCCCGCTACAAAGCAACAAATGAGTTTCGAAAGCCCGCTTCCTGCTGATATGGCGGATGTCATTGAAAAATGGAGAAAATATAGTGAGTTCAGAAATTAACGATAAACTTGTTCCAACATTTATTCGTAAAAGCAATTAAAAAAATTCATAAATAATTCCGCGTAAAATTACGGTTGGACATCATAGAAAGTTTTTCCCAAAACTTAGGCCAGTAAACCTTTTTAGAAATAAAATTTCCGGCTGCCATGCTATGACAAGCTTTAATTTGATAAAATATTAATGACCAGACAGTGTATGTTTGTCTTACAAGGCAATAAAAACAAAATAAAAAAAGGAAAACGCCGTTTAATAAGGCGAAGAAAGAAATTTAAAAACTATCAAGCAATCGTACAATCGTAAAGGTCAACTAAAGAAAAAGCCGTTCAAAAAGGCTAATAAAAATATTTAAAGATTCTCATATCAAGCAATCGTAAAGGTCGTCCTGTTTCTACAGGAAGACCTGTTTTTTTTTAACTTTGTGAAAGTAGTAAAGAATAATCAATATGAAAAAATTATTTCAAATATTTTCTTAACCAGGCTTGTTTATTTCGATTCCATTTTATTCCGTAACGCTTACCTGATTTCCAGTAGTCACTACTTCAAGTTTTTCAAGCACACCATCAATTCCAACTAATTTTAAAAAAGTCCCAACAAGTCTGCAGGGACTAAAGAAATAATTTTAACTCAAGAAATAATATTCTTACGACTTACCCGGCTTAAGCGGCCTAACTTCTATCTTACTAGGCAATGTACGTGCATCCATTTTTAAAAGATTTGCTACCATTTGCCCGATATCCTCGGGCTGAATTTTCCAATCATCAGCATCAGATGGTGTATGATCATTGAAATGTGTTGCTACTGAACCCGGCATGATGGTGGTTACTTTAATACCATATTGCCGGAGGTCAAGCATGATGGCCTGGGAGAAACCGACAAGGCCGAATTTACTGGCATTGTAGGCAGAACCATTTGCAAAAAAGTTAGTGCCCGCAAGACTTGCTATAGTAATTATATATCCTTCAGATTTCTTCAAAGCATCAAGACTTGCTTTTACACTATTAAAAACACCCGTAAGATTTGTATCTATTGTATTTTTCCAGTCTTCTTCGGTTAAGCTTTCTATAGAAGCAAAATGGCCGACACCGGCATTAGCAACAAGAACATCAAGCTTACCGAAATGCTCCGTTACTTCCTTTATCGCATTTGTCTCAGAGGATAAGGAACTTACATCCGATTCTAAAGCCAGCACCATTGTATCATCCTTCGTAAGTGATGCTGCAGCCTGCTTTGCCGCTGATAAAGTACGGCTGGTAATGGCAACCTTCATCCCATTCTCTAATAAAATTTTTGCAACTCCATACCCAATTCCCTTTGAACCGCCCGTTATATAAGCGACTTTATCTTTAAGCTCTTTCATAACTATTCGTAAATTTTTTGATTACAAAAATATTTCTAAAAAATCATACAATGACCTTTTGATCTAACTAACAAAAACTATGCAGGTAAATTAAGAAAGAAATTTTGCTTCAAATTAAGCAACAGATGGATATTTGTATGTTTGTATTTTATGAAAATTTTTCAACCCGAAATAAGAACTGTGCAGGTAACCCGCTATGTAACACCGTTGCGTGAAGGCGGTTCATTACCTGCAATTGTGGAAGCTGATGACGGGTTTTTATATGTCCTCAAATTTCGCGGTGCAGGGCAAGGAATAAAGTCGCTGATTGCAGAGTTAATTGGCGGCGAAC
Organism: Ginsengibacter sp.; assembly: GCA_039931355.1. GTDB lineage: Bacteria > Bacteroidota > Bacteroidia > Chitinophagales > Chitinophagaceae > Ginsengibacter. The sequence continues at coordinate 13,746 of JBDTSD010000033.1, read as the reverse complement.
TCGCCCGTATCATAGGGTTGCATGTACCTGAGATCGTCTTTGCCAATCTTGACGAAGCTTTCGGCAGAACTGAACCTGATGAAGAAATACAAGACCTTCTAAAAGCTAGTGTAGGACTTAACCTTGCTCTACATTATCTTTCAGGAGCGGTTACATTCGACCCTGTGGTTACCCACGTTGATGCGCACACTGCTTCAAAAATTGTTTGGCTTGATAGCTTTCTCAATAATGTTGACCGCACTTCAAGGAATACCAACTTACTTTGGTGGCATAAAGAATTATGGCTGATAGATCATGGAGCAGGGTTATACTTTCATCATGCATGGCATAATTGGGAAGAGCAAGCTATGCGGCCATTCAATCATATAAAGGAACATGTGTTGTTGCCACAGGCGAACGACTTATATAAGGTTGAGAAAGAAATTCATGAAATGATAAGTGATGAAGCGATTCGTGCTATAGTCGCGTTAGTACCTGATGAATGGCTGATGAAAGATGCACCTTTTACATCTGTTGATCTTCACCGGCAGGCTTATGAACACTTCCTGATAAAGCGTTTTGCCCATTCAAAAAATTTTGTAAAAGAAGCACAAAATATAAAAGATGGACTTATTTGAATATGCTGTTATTCGTGTAGTCCCGAGAGTAGAGCGGGAAGAATTCCTCAATGTGGGCGTGGTATTGTATTGTGCAAAACAAAAGTTTCTAAAGATCATTTATAAAATAGACGTGAAACGGATAGCAGCGTTATGTGACGACTGCGATACGGACTTAATAATAAAATATCTTAAGGCATTTGAGCAGGTTTCGAATGGAGATATTAATTCCGGAGCTATGGGCAAACTGCAGGCTGCTGAACGTTTTCGCTGGCTTACCGCTACCCGCAGTACAATAGTGCAAACGTCAAAAGTTCATCCGGGGCTTTGTGCAGATGCAGGTGAAATGTTGCAGAAACTCTTTGGTCAATTGGTAGAATAGATTCTTATAAGAATTTCTAACTTTGGCAATTGTTACATGCTATATAATATTTTTAGCAATCCTGTGGCACTTTCATAACCCAATAATCAGGCATGATTGTTATTTCTTCCAGGCCCTGTTTTTTGTGAACTTCCATTTTCATAAAACTGTCTCCAATACAGGGGTCATCAATAAAAGTAGCTATGCCAATGAATTCGCTGTCATGAAAGCAAAAATATTCTGCATTATAAATAAGGTCGTTCATAGAATAGACTTTAATGGATGATAAATTATTAATGCAGCCATCACCGTGGCTATTTAATAATAACGAAATTTTTCCAAAATTATTTTTTGAATAAGCTGATGTTGAATGTGTGCAGGAAGCTGCGGGAACATCGCAATTGAAGAAGTGTTATAAAAATTCTTGTAGAGTTACGTTTGGTGATAAGCCATGCTTCGCAATATATTCGTCAAATTATTTCAACAAGTATTCTTTCAACTGTTCATATTCCGCTTTCACCTTCACACTTTTCTTTTCCAATTTCAATAAATCTTTTACCGCTACCGGCAACGGAACTTGTTGCTGAATGATTGGCTCAACCACATCGTAAAATTTTACCGGATGGGCCGTTTCTAAAAAGTATCCCTTATTGCCTGGATGTTGTTGCAGGTAATTTCTTAATGCTGCGTAGCCCACCGCTCCATGAGGGTCGGTTAAATAATTTGTTTTTAAATAAACCTTTTTAAGCGTATCCTTTGTTTCTTCATCAGAAAATGAATAGCTGCTCATTACATTTTTAAGAGAATGAAATTCCTTATCAAACAATTGAAGGATTCGCACAAAGTTGCTGGGGTCGCCAACGTCCATCGCATTGGATAAAGTAACTATTGATTTCTTTGGAGAATAATTCTCGGTATCCAAATATTTTGTCACTACGTCATTAGCATTACATGCTGCTATAAAATGCCTTACAGGTAAGCCTGAACGATGGGCAAGCAATCCCGCGCAGATATTCCCAAAGTTGCCACTGGGCACACTTACAACAGGAAGGTTATTTTTATCTTTCCATTGCTGGTATGCAAAGAAATAATAAAACTGCTGCGGCAACCAACGGGCTACATTAATAGAATTAGCCGACGTCAGGAATAATTCTTTATTCAATTGCTCATCTGCAAATGCCTGCTTCACCATTTTTTGGCAATCGTCAAAAGTGCCATCAATTTCAAGGGCTGTTATGTTTTTACCTAAAGTCGTCAATTGCAACTCTTGCACACTGCTTACTTTTCCTGACGGATACAATATCACCACATCCACGCCATCAATATTATAAAAGCCATTAGCAACAGCACCGCCTGTATCGCCGGAAGTTGCCACAAGCACCGTAATTTTTTTATTATTATCCTTAACAAAATAACCCAGGCACCTGCTCATAAATCTTGCGCCAACGTCTTTAAAAGCCAGCGTAGGACCATGATACAGCTCAAGAGACCATATATCTTCACCAACCTTTACCAAAGGAAAATCGAAATTGATTGTTTCGGAAACAATTCTTTTTAATTCATCACGGAGGATTACATTACCAACGTATGGCTGAATTACTTTGAACGCGATTTCTTCTTTCGTGTATTGATTAATATTCTCGATAAATTTTTTATCCAACGTCGGAATTACTCCAGGGAAATATAAGCCCTTATCGGGAGCAAGACCTTTGATGGTTGCTTGTTTAAAATCTACTTTGGGAGAGTTATTGTTTGTACTATAATAGAGCATGACGCAATTGACAATTAAGATTTAGAAATTCAGAATTAAGAATTAAAAATGACCTTTTGTTTAAATATTATAGTCCAATTTGGCGCGGCCTTCAGGCCACGGATACTTAAAGTTTTTTATTGGCTTTAGCCAAAATAATTTCGGCTAAAGCCGATTGCTCTTTCAATTATTCCACGGCCTAAAGGCCGTGGCAAATTCAGTTACCGCCTCTATCTTGATTGTCATTTAATTTTAATTCTTTGTCACCACTTTAATTCCTTCATTATTGATCGTAGTTACATAAGTGTAATATGCCAGGCCGATATTATCATAGATGTCTTTCATTATTTTTTCCACTTTTTTTGCAATATCTTCTTTTTCGCACAGCATAAATATAGAAGGGCCGGAACCTGAAATACCACCACCTAACGCTCCCGCCTCAACGCTTTTTTTCTTTACATCATCAAAGCCGGGAATAAGCATGCTGCGTACCGGCTCTATGATCACGTCTTCCAGCGAACGACTTATCAGGCCATAATCATTTTTCATGAAGCCTGCTACCAGGCCGGCTATATTTCCCCACTGTTTGATAGCATCTTTTAATAGAACTTCTTTACGGAGAATTTCCCGCGCATCTGAAGTTTTTACTTCTATTTGCGGATGTACCACTGCGACAAACATTGGCGGAGCAGGCAAGGAAATTATATCCAAAGGAAAAATTGAGCGGATAAGCGTAACACCACCATAAATGCCCGGAGAAATATTATCTGCATGTTTCACTCCTGAAGCAAGCTTCTCCCCCGCCATAGCAAAACGGACAAGGTCTTCTTTTGAAAAAATATTTCCCAATAAATGATTGGCAGCCACTACCACACCTGCGGCGCTTGCAGCGCTGGAACCAAGGCCACTGCCGGGTTTTATATGTTTCTCAATAACTATGTCAAATCCCAAATCATTATTGAGCTCCTGCATCATATCCAGCAGCGAAACTCCCGCAACATTCTCTGCAGGCGCAACCGGCAGGTTGAATTCATCATTGTGCCGAATACGAATACCAGGCTGATCACTCAACGAAATTTTCATTATATCACAGGGGTCTTGCAATGCAAGGCCTAATACATCAAAGCCGCAAACAAGGTTCGCTATTGTGGCAGGTGCAAGAACGGTAATGCTACCCCTAACCCCTAAAGGGGGACTGGAGGCTCTCACTTCGGAACCGCTATCTTTTAAGCTATGGTGTCCAGTATCTGTATTTTTTTCCTGCATACTTATTTTTAAATAACGTCCTCAAATTTTGTTACCCCTTTAGGGGATAGGGGTCATCTCGCTGCCCTTATAATATCTGCAAAAACACCGGATGCTGTAACCTCTGCACCTGCGCCGGCCCCCTTTACCACGAGTGGCTGCTCACTGTAGCGATTGGTGTAAAAAAGCACCGCATTATCTTTTCCATATAAATGATAAAAGTCATGTTGCGGATCAATATGCTGCAAGCCAACCGACGCTTTTCCATCCTCATACTTCGCCACAAATTTTAATTTCTTACCTGCATCTTTTGCTCCTGAAACAAGTTTTGCAAAATGTGCTTCCTGCTTTTCCATCTCTTTATAAAAATTTTCGACATCACCTTGCATGCAGCTTTCGGGCATAAAAGAATTATTGCTGATATCGTCCATTTCCAGCTTTTCGCCAGTCTCTCTTGCAAGTATCATTATCTTTCGCATTACATCAACACCACCTAAATCAAGGCGCGGATCGGGCTCAGTATAACCTTCTTCTTGTGCCTGCCTCACTACCTCAGCAAAACTCTTTTCGCCGGTGTAATTATTAAAAACAAAATTTAGCGTGCCGCTAAGCACGGCTTCAATCCTGTTTACTTTATCACCGCTACGCAGCAGGTCGTTCAATGTACCTATCACCGGCAAACCAGCTCCCACGTTGGTTTCAAAGAGAAACAAAGCATTGTATTCTCTCGAAAGATCTTTTAATTTTTTATAATATTCATAAGAAGACGAGCAGGCAACTTTGTTGCAGGCGACAACAGAAATACTTTTTTCTAAAAAATGTGGATACGATTCTGCCACCAGGCTATTTGCCGTAATATCTATGAAAACTGAATTTCGCAGGTTCTTCTTTTTGATCGTGCTGATGAGATCACTCATATTCATGGGTTCCGCCTCTTGCAGCAATTCATCCCAATTGGAAAGATCAACGCCATCGTCTTTAAAAAGCATCTTACGGCTGTTAGCTATACCGGTTACGCGTACCTGTAAACGCAAATGGTCCTGAAGGTGCCGCTGTTGCTGGGCAAGTTGTGCGAGCAATTTACTTCCCACGTTGCCGGTGCCACTGATGAATAAATTTACCTGCTTATAAGTCGTTTCAAAAAATTCTTCATGTAATACATTGATTGCCTTTTTTACATCGCGTGTGGCAATTACCGCAGAAATATTTCTCTCAGAAGAACCTTGGGCTATGGCTCTCACATTTACACCATTTCGCCCCAATACACCAAACATTTTCCCGCTGATGCCGGGGTGGCTTTTCATGTTATCGCCGACCAATGCAACAATAGAAAGATCCTTCTCAACTATTAATTGATCAACTTTTTTTACTTCAATCTCATGCTCAAAAACATGATCAATTATCTCTTTCGCCCTTGCGGCATTTACTTCATCAATGCCAACACAAATTGAATGCTCTGACGAACTTTGCGTAATAAGAATTACGTTGATCCTGTCAGCGGATAATGTTTCAAATAATCTTTTGGAAAAACCCGGAATACCTACCATGCCGCTGCCTTCGAGGCTTAGCAAGGCAAGGTTGCCAACACTTGAAATACCGCGGATACTGTTGCCGTTCTTTTGAACTTTGTTATGGATCAGCGTGCCGCTATCGCCGGGAGAGAAAGTATTTTTTATGCTTACCGGAATTCCTTTGTTCATCACCGGCTGTATGGTTGGCGGGTAAATTACTTTAGCGCCAAAATGCGATAGCTCCATGGCCTCCTGGTAAGACAATTGTTGAATGATTTTCGCATTTGATACCAATCTTGGGTCGGCCGTCATCATCCCTGAAACGTCTGTCCAAATTTCAACAAGGGATACATTTAAAGCAGCCCCTATTATAGCCGCGGTATAGTCTGAGCCGCCACGACCGAGCGTAGTTGTTTTGCCATTTTTATCTGCCGCGATAAATCCTGGAATAACATAAATCCTGCTATCTGCACTGCTAAAAAAATCCTGAATATTTTTATCGGATAAAGCAAAATCAACATTTGCAGCGCCAAACCCCGAGTTGGTGATAATAAGCTCCCTCGCGTCTTTCCATATATTTTCTATACCCGCAGATTTTAATTTCGCAGAAAATATAAGCGTTGATAAAAGCTCTCCATAACCGATGATGGCATCCATAGTGCGTGGTGATAATTCTTTCAATAAATAGACGCCGTTATGAATGTCTTCAATTTCGATACAGCGTTTCTTTACCATACTTAACACGCCACTTTGTTTATCAAGCGGCACTAACTCCCTTACCGTAGCAAGGTGGCGTTGCTCTATTGCCTTCAATTTTTCTTTATACCCATCATCTCCGCCGGAGGCAAGGGAAGCTGATTCAATTAAAGAATCGGTAACACCACCGAAAGCAGAGAGAATAATAATTATTTTATCATTTGTTTCGAGCGCCTGCTCCATTATGGATATAACCTTACTTATATTTTGAGAATTTGCTACAGAGCTGCCGCCGAATTTTAATACCTGCATAAAAAAGTTTAAAAAAAATGAGATTTGTAATGTACAATAAATTTAGTTTGATAAAAGCTGTAAGCCCAAAGATGATATGTAGAAATTAACCCTTACGGGTAATAATAGAAGCAGGAGTGGTGGATGCAGGCATCAAAGTTGTTGGAATAAACGGATTGATATAATTGTTATTGTTTATCACGATTTGAAAACGAAAATATGCCAATTGATTGTAAAGGGAAAATTTAAACAAGTTTTTTGAGTTATTTTCATGGCTCAATTCGATTGCTGCTTTTTTTAATTTTTTAAAACTTATCGTCTATATGGATAGCCAGTTTTCAGGTGGATTGCAGCATTTTAAGAATTATGTTGGTATAAAATTTCAACTTTACAATAGCCTTTTTACCTCATTACCATTTCACCGCATTGAAAAAACGGGAATTCTCTTATCACTTTTTGTGAACATCTGTGAAGAAGGTTATAAGAAGAAACTAAGCCCGGAAGAAATAATTAACGACTTCTTTGCAAAGCATACATCCTTTGCACTGGAGCCAGAACAGCTTGATCTCCTTTTTCGTTTTACACAATTCGTGGAAAGGCAGGTTGTATTATTTGATGCGCTGGAAGATGCAGCCTTTCAACATGTGCATGATACGAGTGGTGCTGGTACCCTTAAGCAACTGGAACTGGAAGTACATCAAAAAAATAAAGAAAATGAACTGGCAAAAAGGTTGGAAGATTTTTCTGTGGAGCTCGTTCTTACCGCGCATCCTACGCAATTTTATCCGGGTTCCGTTTTGGGAATTATCAATGATCTTTCAAAATCATTATCTGAAAATAATGCTGCGCAGATAAATATGTACCTGCAACAGCTTGGTAAAACACCTTTTTTCAAAAAAGAAAAACCTACACCTTATGATGAAGCGTTGAGTTTGATCTGGTATTTGGAAAATGTTTTTTTTGCAGCCGCAGGAAGAATACTTTCTTTTATGAAAACACAATTTCCTGATGCGGTACATCCGAATAATCCCATTTTCAAAATGGGCTTTTGGCCTGGCGGTGACCGTGATGGAAATCCTTTCGTTAATACCGATATTACATTAAAGGTTGCCGACGCTTTAAGAGGCGGCATTATAAAATGTTATTATTTAGAAATAAGAAGACTAAGACGGCGCCTCACTTTTAAAGGCGTGGATGTTGCGTTGGCAGAATTGGAAAAACAATTGTACAACAATATTTTTATCCCGGGCAACCGGACCGATATTAAAAAAGGAGACATAATTGATGTCTTAAAAAATATAAGAGAAACTCTGATATATCAACACAACGGGCTTTTTCTTTACCTCGTTGATAGTCTCATAAATAAAGTAAATGTTTTTGGGCTGCACTTCGCTTCGCTCGATATAAGGCAGGATAGCTCCATTCATAAAAAACTTTTCCAGGTTTTAGCAGCTGATGAAAATGTATTGCCCGCGGACTATGCCAACCTTACTGATGAAAAGAAAATTGAATTTCTTACCGGCAACAGTCAAACGCTTACTGATAAAGAATATAAAGATGCAACGATAAAAGACACACTTGAAAGTATAAAAGCTATTAAACAGATACAGGAATACAATGGCGAACAAGGCTGCAACAGGTACATCATAAGCCATAGCAGCAGTGCGCTCAATGTGCTGGAAGTATACGGTCTCTTTGTTTTATGCGGCTGGAAGAAAAACGAAATGAAGGTTGATATTGTTCCGCTTATTGAAACCATTGACGACCTGAGAAATTCCAGTGAAATTGTAAGGACACTCTATGCAAATAAAGACTATCGTAAACATTTGAAAAGAAGAAATAACAGGCAAACCATTATGCTTGGCTTCTCTGACGGTACAAAAGATGGTGGTTATTTAATGGGCAACTGGAGTATTTATAAAAGCAAAGAAGAGCTTACCACAGTGTCAAAAGAGTTTGGAATTGATGTAGTATTTTTTGATGGCCGTGGTGGGCCGCCTGCAAGAGGTGGCGGCAAAACACATAAGTTTTACGCTTCTATGGGTAAGAACATTGCCAATAAAGAAATTCAGTTAACCATACAGGGCCAAACAGTAAGTTCCAACTTTGGCACTATTGGCGCTGCGCAATACAATATTGAGCAATTGATACATGCCGGCATTTCCAATTCTATTTTTTCTGACAGGCCTATAACCCTGGAGAAGGAAGAAGAAGCGTTGCTACAGGAACTTGCCAATGAAAGTTTTGATGCGTATGTAGCGCTGAAGACGCACCCGGCCTTCATGGATTACCTGACACATGTAAGCCCGTTAAAATTTTATAGTGATACGAATATCGGCAGCCGCCCTGCAAAGCGAGGTTCCGGAAAGTTTACATTAGAAGACATGCGGGCAATTCCATTTGTAGGTGCATGGAGCCAGTTGAAACAAAACGTAACCGGCTATTATGGCGTTGGAACTGCCATGGAGAAACTGGATAAAGAAGGAAAGTTTAGGCAATTACAGGCGTTATACCAAAACTCTATGTTCTTCAAAACGCTTATTGATAATTGCGAGATGGCTATGAAAAAATGTTTCTTCCCGCTGACAGAACATCTTTCAAAAGACAAAAAATATGGGGAGATATGGAATATGATTTACCAGGAATACTTAACTACAGAAAAATATCTTTTTAAGCTTAGCGGCAAAAATGAGTTGATGGCGGATTACAACGTTGAGCAATTATCAATAGGCATGCGGGAAAAGATTGTATTACCATTGGTTACCATACAGCAATTTGCAATTACTAAAATCCGTGAAATAGAAAATGGACAGGCAGCAAGTACGCTAAAAGAAACTTATGAAAAGCTGGCGATGCGTTGTTCATTCGGTATCATTAACGCGGGAAGAAATTCGGCATAGGTGGTAACGCCAGCCCGGTATTTGCTTGTTACAATCTTTAAATAAAAAATAACATCCGCCGCATACTGATTCAAATATTGTCTCGCTTATCTGACCAACGCCAGCATAAGGAATGAAGATGATCCTAATAATATGGTGAGTCTTTTTTCACAAAAAAATTTAGGTTCTCTATACAAACAAAATATTTCTCCAGCAATTAATTTCCATACCGCAGCGAATGATAAGTTATTTATCAATCAAAAGCCAAACAGTTTAATCCTACCGCTCGTTCATTACTGTTACCCGCTAAATGTAAGTTTAACCTGTATCCAGAAAAGTAGAAATTTAGATAAATTATTTCAGCATGAAATCTTTTCTATTTTTCTCTTACATAATATTCTTTCCTATTCTCAATAATTCCGTAACTGCTCAAAACGTAGGTATCGGTATAACCACACCTGCAGAAAAATTACACGTGGCAGGCAACATTAAAGCCGATACTATAAAGCCTTCTGTCCTTAAAGTTGCAACCAATGCAGGCGCCGGTAAGATTTTAACAAGCGATGCTACAGGAAACGCAAGCTGGCAAACAAGCACAAATACAGGCTCATCGGCGGCAGGCAATATCGGTTACGGTGTATGGGGCGATTGTGCTACCAATGGAAACATATCAGAATACAATCCGGTGATTGATAACAATGGAGTTGCAGGAGATAATTTTGGGAACAGTGTTTCAGTCTCCGGCAACTTTGCTGTCGTTGGTGATTATGGTGATGATGTTGGGGGAAATGTTGACCAGGGTTCAGCAAGTGTGTATCAATATACTGGCAGCGGTTGGGTATTGATGCAACAACTAATTGACCCTGCAGGTGCAGCTGGTGATTACTTTGGTACGAGTGTATCAATCTCCGGAAATTTTATTATTGTATCCGCGTATGCGGATGATGCAAACAGTTCTAACCTTAATGAAGGCTCCGCAAGTATTTATAAGTACAATGGTAGCAGTTGGGTGTTTATGCAAAAGCTTGTAGATGCCAGCGGAGGCCTTTTTGCTTATTTTGGATACAGTGTTTCTATATCTGGGAACTATGCAATTGTAGGAGCCTATAATGATGATGTCGGATCAAATGCTGACCAGGGGTCCGCAAGTATCTTCCAATATAATGGCAGTAGCTGGGTGTTAATGCAGAAAATAACAGATGCAACTGGTGGAGCTTCCTACAATTTTGGGAACAGTGTTTCAATCTCCGGGAACTTTGCGATTGTGGGTGCTTACCACGAACCAGTTGGAAACTATTACAATCTGGGGTCTGCCAGCATATTTCAATACAACGGTGCAAATTGGGTACTGAAGCAAAAACTTTTTAATACTGGTACCCTTCCTTCATCAGCGTATTTTGGAACTGCTGTTTCTATCTCAGGAAACTATGCAGTTGTATCAACTTATGTAGACTATGGCTTAAGCAAAGGCACAGCTTCTGTATACCAGTATGCCAATAGTACCTGGAGCCTTATGCAAAAAATAATCGATCCTAATTTAGTCTCCCAGGACTATTTCGGAATCAGTGTAACCTTATCGGGCGACTATCTTATAATAGGAGCTTATCATGATGACGTAGGTGCTAATACTGACCAGGGCTCTGCTGATATTTATTATCGTTTGGGGAATGCATGGGGAAAGTTGCAAGCCGTTAGTGATCCAATAGGTTCGGCCGGAGACCTTTTTGGAATAAGCGTCGCAATAGATGGAACAACGAAACGATTTTTAATTGGCGTAAATGGTTATGCAAATTCCAGTGGAAAAATTGTTTTCGGAAAAGTGAATTGATTGTATTCACCAGGCAATTGAATAGGCCAATATTAAACTATTTAAGTTAAGACTTCAAATAAAAATATGAAAAAATTAATCTCTGTTTTTGGAGCATTTTATTTTTTTGCTACCAATATATATGCGCAGAGTATAGGTATCGGCACTACCACTCCTGCTGCCAGCGCCATACTCGATATAAAGAGCAACAATAAAGGCGTCCTTCTTCCACGCACCTCCACCACTTCCCGCAATGCCATTGTAAGTCCTGCCAAAGGATTGCTTTTATATGATACTACAACCTCTGGTTTTTGGTTTCATAACGGTACGGCATGGACGCAGTTATCCGGGGTGGGTAATGGATGGAACCTTACAGGCAATGGCGGTACAAATCCTGCATCAAATTTTATTGGTACAACCGACAACCAGCCTTTAAGATTTAAAGTTAACAATGCCTGGGCTGGCGAAATACATCCAACCAGTGGCAATTTATTTTTGGGCGTAGGTGCAGGACAATCAAACACAAGCGGATCGAAAAATACTGCAATCGGACAAGACGCTCTGCTAACCAATACTACAGGAAACAACAATACTGCAAACGGGTCCCAGGCGCTTTATTCCAACACTACAGGTATCAATAACACTGCTACTGGACTCAATGCGCTTTATTCAAATACTACCGGGGTTTCCAACACTGCTACAGGATGGGGTTCACTTGGTTCCAATAGCACCGGAAGTCACAATACTGCAAACGGGCAGTCAGCACTTTCAAAAAACACAACCGGGGATAATAATACAGCCATTGGTGAAGGGGCATTAAATTTAAACACTACCGGGTATGATAATACCGCCAGTGGATTTGGGTCGCTTTATTGGAACACTACCGGCAATGGCAACACCGCGAATGGATATAGTGCGCTTTATTTCAACACTACCGGCTTCAACAATACTGCAATCGGAAGTTTTGCATTGACGGCCAACACAACCGGATATGATAATACAGGTATCGGAACTACTGCGCTTTATTCCAACACAACAGGATATGAAAATACTGCAACCGGACGGCAGTCATTGTTTTATAACACCACCGGCAATTACAATACCGCCACGGGTTATAAGGCGCTCAGAAACAACAACACGGGAAGTGCAAACACCGCTACGGGGGAAACTACGCTTCATTCCAACACCGTCGGAAATTATAATACTGCCACCGGTTTAAGCGCACTTTACTCCAACACTACCGGAAATTATAATACCGCCACAGGTGCTAGCGCACTTGTATCCAACACTACAGGAAGCGATAATACCGCCAATGGATACCAGGCGCTGTATGCTAATACTACAGGCGCTTACAATACTGCCACGGGTGAATTTGCTTTAAGTACTAATACTACCGCCATCGGTAATACCGCAAATGGATATAAAGCACTTTTCTTAAATAGTAGCGGTTCATATAATACTGCAGGTGGTGCCTATGCACTTTCTAATAATACTGTGGGACAAGGTAACACAGCTTTTGGGAATGGTGCACTTTCTGCCAATATTACGGGGAGTTCTAATATAGCAATTGGAGCGAATGCGCTTTTCAATAATACAGGTGGCAATTACAATATTGCCATTGGGAATCAATCAGGCATTCATCCCGCCACCCCCAATATTTACAATACAATAAGCATTGGCAATGATGATATGTTAAACGCCTATCAGAACCAGGTTTTTATTGGCAACACCAGTACTGGATTTATTGGAGGAAAAGTGCCATGGAGCGTTATTTCAGATGAACGTGTAAAAAATAATATAGTTGAAGACGTGATGGGCCTTAGTTTTATTTTAAAGTTGCGGCCTGTAACTTATCACATAAGCAATGATGCCATTACAACTCTTACAGGCAGTAAAAAAACTCCTGACTTTCCCGGAAAATATGACGGCGAAAAAATAAAATACTCTGGCTTTTTAGCACAGGAAGTGGAGCAGGCTTGCAAAGATGTCGGCTATGATTTTAGCGGGTATGCTGCACCGAAAACTCAATGGGGCTTCTACACATTAAGCTATGAGCAGTTTGTGATTCCTCTTGTAAAAGCGGTACAGGAGCAACAAAAAATTATTGATACGCAACAAAATCAAATAGATGAACTGAAAAAAGACAGAGACTACCTGCAAATACAAATGGATGAACTAAAAGCTAAGCTGGAAAAGCTGGTCAGTAAATAAACTTATCTCATAAATTATTTTATAACGGTGTGAAGTAAATTTCTTAGTTCCCTTAAAACCAAACAGTATCATGAAAAAATATATTCTGCTGTTTCAATGCTGCATTTGTTTTTCATCCATTGTACTTTCCCAAAATGTAGGTGTCGGCACCATAACACCACAGGCGAAGTTGCATATAAAAGGTACCGCAAATACCTCGCAACTGATCATAGATGCCAATGCCACACAATCTAATACACAACCCTTAATACGATTGCGGGATGCTTCAGGGGTAGATTTATTACACATCCATTCTGATAATATATTTAATACTTTTATTGGGTTAAATGCTGGAAAAACAAACACAGCATCTCCGGGATTGGGAGTGGCAAATACATTTATCGGTTCATCTGCGGGCTA
>JBDTSD010000032.1:0-34491 GCA_039931355.1 Ginsengibacter sp. | reverse complement strand
ATATTTCTTATATCTATGAGAAAAGGCCGTTAGGGCTTCATCTTATAAACGGCCTTTATAACGTTGTGGGAAATGTACTGGCGGCGGTAATTGTTTGCGTTTGGAGATGAGAAAGCAATTTACCTTTTACAACCTCAGGAATAGTAATGCAATTTGTATATAGGCGGTCATCTCTCCAAAAGTAAAATATTCGTCTGCCGTAGCTGTAGCAAAATTCATAAAGAAATGTTCATTGTTATTACTATTGACCTTTAGAGGAGCTATCGACTTTGTTTGTGATATTCGGGTCTTTGTTCCTCTCGATTAGTATAATATGCATCTATTAGAACTTTGTTTTTCTTTAAAGAGTTAATTAAATCATTCTCAGAAACTGTTTCGTTTGAAAAGATGTTAGCAATTTCTTTGTAGAAAATAATATACTCAATAAACGATTTAATTCTTGCAGTTTCGCCTGCTGCTTTAGCTTCTTCAAGATCTTGCTTTGTTCGAAATTCATATTCTTTGTAAGCGGCTTCAAGAAGTACTTTTAAAACTGCTAATTTATGGTCATTTTTTCGAGCCAATTTATTGGAGAAAAAAGTCAGTGTCCCAGCAATAATTGCGGCAAGCAGAGTTACTAATCCAGTAATGCAGACAGTAATAATAGCAGTATTGTTATCCATTTTGAAAATTTAGATAGTGTGCTTTCGTCTAACTTTGACGGCTTGCTGCTATGCTGGTATTCATTGCTTATCCAGTCCGAAACTACAGCCGATTTGAAAACTGAAGTTGAAGTTAATAACTAAATCTGAAAATTGAATGTCGGGCCCGAACTAAAGCTGATATTGATTTTTAGCACACTGCTATCCTGTCTGCCAGCATAATAGCAAACAGATTGTTGCCTGTGCCCTGTCAGAAGAATAATTATTTAGCAAAAGCATTGTCAGCATACTCAATTAGCATGTCGTAAGATGTGCTTTTAATTTCCTCGACTGTCGAGACTTTTTCAAACACGTGACTTAAAATTTCAATTATAGCAACTATGGAAATTGAAACCTGTTGAAGAATAAGGGTGCTTAATTTGAACTGGTGTTCTGTAAAGTATTTAGCAGCCTCGTCGGATGAATTAAAGGAGGTTATATCTTTATTTTGCATTCCGGTCATTATAAGCACACCATAATAACTTCCATGAATAATTTCTGAAACGTCACGATAAATGTTAAAGAATGCAAAAGTCAATAATCTGTTAACCCAAATTCCAAACTCGTTACTTATTGTTTCAACTTTTTGTTTTGCAGTCTCCGCTATCCATGAGGTCTTTTCGTTTCCTTGTTTGGTTGTATATTCTTCTAATGCCTCAACCAAATTTTGCGGTCTATGTTGGTCAATGAATGTTCTATGAGAAGTCAATTCCATTTTTAATTTCTACGTCATTTAGTTTTAATTCACGGAATAAGTCCCGATAGCCCTTTTGATAGGCGTACTTCTTTGATTTAATAATCGCTTCGTCTCCTTTTGCGCAAATAAAACCTACATTGATAATACTTTCAATAAAAGGTCTGGATAGGATAATTAAATCTCTTAGATGATTGTTTTCGGCTAGCAATTTTATACTTTTTCCTGTATCAAGATTTAATTTTAAAATTGGTCCGATGACAGATGTCAACTCTGAAAATCCAATTTTGTCTGGGGCAACTGCTAAAATAAATTCATTAAGAAAAGTCAGCTGTTTGTCAAGATGTATTATTTCTTTCTGATAATCCATAAGTGAAGTTTGTTCATTAAGTAGACTGTCCGGTAGGTTTGCAGGCGAAACTTAAATATATAACACCCATTTTATATCTTAAACGAAAAGATACATTGATTTTCAAATAATTAATCTTCACCTTTTGTCCTCATAGTGATTTACGCTGAGTTAGTTAAATAATATCTTTTTCACTATCAATAACAACAGTCTGTGGCTGTGGTGAAGGCTTATAATTTTTATAAAGCAACCTCAACATTGAAGGCAATACAATTAATAATAACGGAAGCGCGATAATAAATCCTCCTATAACGGCAATGGCTAACGGCTGATGTAACTCGGCGCCGGCACCGATTCCCAACGCCAATGGCATTAAAGCGATGATGGCGCCGAGAGCCGTCATCAACTTAGGCCGCAGCCTTGTAGAGATGGCGTATATAATAGATTCATCCACGCTTTTTTCATGCAGCGTTTCTTTGAATTGTAAAAAGGTGAAGATGGAATTTTCACCAATAATCCCCACGATCATGATAAGTCCTGTGTAGCTGCCCACATTCAGCGGCGTATTCGTAATGAACAATGCAATGTAGCTTCCTGCAATACCCAACACCGCAATAATCAGAATGGCAAACGCTACTTTTACTTCTTTAAATAAAAACAAGATCACTCCAAATACAAGGATACTTGAGGCGATTAAAATCATTAAAAGTTCGTTAAATGATTTTTGTTGTTGTGCATACTCGCCGCCATATTCAATATCGTACCCACGTGGAAGATTGACCTGCTTGCTTACACTTGCTTTTATATCTTTCATTGTACTTCCAAGGTCACGGTTCTCAAGCCTTGCCGACACCACACCCATCGACTGTAAATTTTCTCTCTCAATTTGTGCGTCACCTGCGTTTACTTCCACAGTGGCCAGTTCGCTTATTGATTTTGTTCTGCCACCCGGTAAAAATATTTTTAGTTTTTTAAGGGCGTCAACGCTCATTTGCCTGCTGCCGGGATAAACTAACCTCACCGGGTAAACGCGATCTTTTTCAAAAATACTTCCAACCAAATTTCCTTCAAGCGCTGTTTGAACCTGGTACTGTAAATCGGCGGAAGTTATTCCGAATAAAGCGAGTTTACTAAAGTCCGGGTGAACAGTTAAAGATGGCCCTGCAACCGTTATTCCATCAAATACATCGGCAGTACCATTGGTATGTTCTACAATAGAATTTACCTGTTTGGATAGTGTCTGCAGTTTTGAAATATCATCTCCAAAAATTTTAATTTCAATAGGCTGCACTGAGGTCATAAGGTCGCCGAGCATATCCCCGATTACCTGCCCGAAATCTACCCGCAGCTCAGGTTGCGATGATTCTATTCTTACCCTTATATCTTCAATTACCTGGTCGGTGGTTTTCTTCCTGTCACTTTTTAATTGTATTAAATAATCACCGTCATTAGGCTCCGTAATAAAAAATCCCATTTGCGTACCTGTGCGGCGTGAGTAGGCCGCGACTTCGGGTGTAGACGTAATTATTTTTTCTACCTGCTGTAGTTCTTTATCCGTTTCTTCCAGCGAGGTTCCTGGTATGGATGTATAATCCAATACGATGCTTCCTTCGTCCATACTGGGAAGAAAGCCTGTTTCAAGTTTAGGTAAAATGAGGACAATAGCAGTAATCAATCCGGCAATGAAAAGCAGGCTTAACCATGGCCTCAAAATAAACCATGATACCCATTTTTGCTTTTTTACATCGTGTTGTTCTTCTTTTTTTTCGGCAACTTTTTCCTTTTTCTTTTTTCCCGAAAGCAATAAATATACGACTGGCAACCCGAGCCATGTAACAAAGAATGAACATACAAGCGTAATGATCATCGTGTTGGTAAGCACATTGAAATATGCTCCTGCCACACCGCTCATAAGCATGAACGGAATAAAAATTACGATGGTACTTATAGAAGATCCTACCATCGCCGGAAATAAATAACGGATGGCATTTTGCACAATATTTTTATAACTATCTCCCGGGTTTTCTTCATGCGTCCGGTGAATTTGCTCTACCACCACAATGGCATCGTCTATTATTAGTCCTATTGCAGCAGCTATAGCGCCAAGGGTCATAATATTCAGCGTGTAACCGATAACGTATAGCACAATTACTGTAGTGCCGAAAGTTATCGGAATCGTTATCAATATGGTAGTGCTTGCCTTAAAAGATCGCAGAAAAATGATGGCCACTATTATCGCCAATGCAAGCCCAACCCATAAACTGTCGGTTACACTTTTTACTGAGGTGTTTACAAAATCTGCCTGTACATAATAGGGCTTAATAGTTACATCTTTTGGAAGAATTTTGCGAAGCTCATCAATTTTAATTTTCATTTGGGACGATACATCCACAAGATTGCTGTTTGGTTGTTTTACAACTGCAATCAGTAAACCTTCTTTTCCGTTGGCATTTACTTTTATATATTCTACTGCTTCCTTTACTTGTATATCGGCAATGTCCTGCAACTGTACAACACGCTTGCCGCCTCCGCCAATTACGATATTTTTCAGGTCGTCCAGCGATTGTACAGCAGCATCAGTTATAGTTAAATAGAGATAACGATAGTCAGAAAGATAGCCGTTCGATTTTAAGAAATTTGTTTGGCTCAGCGCTGTGTTTATCGCATCGGGTGTGATGCCGAGGGTACTCATTTTTTGCAGATTGAGCTGCACCCAATACTCTTTGGATTTTCCACCTATAATTCTTATCTCAGACACGCCGGCTACCTGGCTAAGAAAGGGCTTAATGGTGTACACGGCCAATTGCTTTAATTCAATAGGCGATAGCTCATGGCTTTCTAATGAATAACCCATTACCGGCAGAATGGATGGATTCATTTTTTCCACGGTAATATTTACATCCGCTGGCAACGTATTTCTGATCTCCGCTATGCGCCCTTCTATTCTTTGTTTACTAAGATCTATATCGGCATTCCAATCTATGAATGCAGAAATTTCGCAACTGCCCCTGCTCGTTGTACTTCGAACAGTTTGCAAATCGGGTATTTGCTTAATGGCATTTTCAAGTGGGCGTGTCACTGTCACCATCATCTTGTCAACAGGCTGTAAGCCGGCGTCTGCAATAATTTTTATTTTCGGAAAAGTTATTTCAGGGAAAAGCGAAGTTTGAAGTTTGGTGTAAGCGAAGATGCCGCCAAGAATAAGCATCACCAGTACTACTGTAAGCGGGCTTTTATGAGTAGTGAAAAAGAGACTACGGCGGCCTCCCTGCCCTCCAGAGGAAAAGCCGCCCTGCCCTCCAGAGGAGGGTTCCCTAGAATCTTCTATGTCATTTGGATTACTCATTAATTGTTCTTTCTAAATCTAATTATTAAAGCATCATCATTCAATTGCAGACCGCCTGCTTACTCCCCTCCCCTGGAGGGGCTGGGGGAGGCCGTGTCAGGGGAGGCCGTTACTAACGCCGTATCCGCCAATCCATAATTTCCAGTTAGTAATATTTTATCTTTTGGCGAAAAATCAGGGGAAAGAATTTCAACCCTGTCCCCGCTTTCTATTCCTTTTTTTACAGGCACTTTCACTGCGGTTGTATCATTAATCATTTTCATTACCCAAAATTCTGATAAGGTCTCATCTGATAAAACTGATTGCTTCGGCAAAGTAGCAGCGGTTGTTTTGGCAACCTTCACAATCTTTACTTTAACCACCAAATTTTCAGGAATGGAATGCGGAGTATTTACCCGCACAGCAAAAGATTGAGTTTGAGAGATGGAATCAATCCTCGGCAACGAAGAAGCAATGATCCCCAACAGGCGTTCGTCATCCGGCAGGGTTACTTCTACTTGTTTGCCAATTGAAACATAAGGCTTGTCTTCGTACGGGACATTCATTACGAATGCAAAACTCTTAGCATCGCTGATTACAGCAAGCTGATCGGCATCCTGTACATAATCCCCGGGTTGGTGATTCAGTTCCACAATAAACCCCGAAGCATCCGCATGAATTGAATTTATCCCGGAAAATTTGAAGTCAGGGTTGAGGCGATTCACGGCTTCTCCAATGGCTTCGGCTTCCTTTGTTTTTAATACAAACAGCGTCTGGCCTTTTTTTACATAGTCGCCAATTTTTATATTTACGTTCTTCACATAACCATTCAGGTTAGATTTTACAAAGCTTTGCTGTAAAAATGAAGAGGTAGCATTCAGCTCTATAAATTCCTGTAACGGATCATAACTCATAGATGTAACGGTAACGGGTGTACGTACCTCCGGCGTTTCTTCTTCTGCGGATGCCGTGTCATTGCTTTTACAGCTTGTAAGAATAACCAGGCAGCTAAAAAAAAGTAAGGAGTAATTATTAAAAAATTTTGCCATCAGGATGTTTTAATAGTGCTGACACATTATGGTTTTTGATTCCAGTAATTCAATTGATTTATTACCTGGAAGCGGGAGATCATGTTTTGAACGACCAGGTTTCTTGATGTAATATAATTGTTTAAGGCAAGTACATAATCTGTTATTTTGATGTCGCCCGTCTCCAACAATCTTCCATTTACATCAATCAAAGTTTTTATGTATTCGATCTGTTTATTGATGGGTTCTGCAAGGCCGTCAAGGGCGGAAAGCTGTTGCTGTAATAGCTGAACCTGCTGTGTGTATTGAGTTGTAAAAAATTCTTTCTGCCGTTGGCGTGTTCGTTCCTCAATATTTATTTTAGTGTATTGCAGTTGCTTTTGATGACCGTCATAAATTGGAATAGAAAAATTAACACCCACGCTTGTACCAAAATTTTTATAAGGAGCAATATCAAAAGTTGTTTGATATCCTGCATCAGCAAAGAGGCTTACTTTAGGCCGGTAGCCAATATCTATTAACGCTTTTTCATTGACCAGGCGAAGACTATCAACTTTATATTTTAATAAGAATGCAGAACTATCTGTAATGTAATCTTTCACAATTTGTAAATCGGGTTCTGCAACAGGAGAGGTAGTTGTATCAACAATTCCAGCCAGGTAGTTTAAAGTTGCGTAGTCGCTTTTATATTGCACCATCAGTTGGCTGCGTGTAAGTTCCTGCTGCTGCAGCGTTACTAAAAAAGATAAATAATCAACTTGCTTGTAAACATTTTTTTGCGTTAATCTTTTTAGAATGGAATCTTCATTTCTCAGCAGTGAAATTATTTCGTCATTAAAATCAATCTGCAACTGATCGCCATAAGTAGCGATGTATTGGGTAATGATTGTTTTTCTAATATCCTGCGTGGTAATGCGTGAGGTTACATTTAGAGAGTCTTTTTGAAGCCTTAGGCTATTGAACTGGAGGCTGAGATTCCGTTTGTTGTATATCTGTTTATTGACGGCTATCAAAGCCGAGAGTTGCTGTCCGTTTGTAATGGCTGCATCATACCCATATCCTTTTATTATCGGGGCATAATAAGTGTTTCCATTGCCCGTAATTTGATAGCGGTTAGCGGCAATAATTAATTGGCTGTCTATGCTGTTTGATAAAAGCAAATTCCGGTATTCTAAAAGCTGGGGGCTGTTGGTAACGGATTTATCTATAAAATAAGACAGGTCTTTTGTTTGCGCTATAGTAACTGCAGGCGACACAAAAGATATTACAAGTATGACCAGGTATCTATTCATCCACATAAATAAAAAGCTGTCCCATTTTATCGGAACAGCTAATATCTGTAATTAAAATTTATTATTACTCCGCTTTTACAAAATTTCCATTTTCATCAAATACGATGTCCTTCCCGTGAACTTCCGCTTCGTAAAACATTTTTCCTTTCGCATCTGTTACTTTGCCGGCTTCTGTAATCTTCGCTCCATTATGGTATTGCGTTACATACGCAACCGCTTTTGCAGGAAGCTGGCTTACAGGGATAGCATTTACAATTTCAATGAAGTTACCCGAGGGAGTAAATTGCACAGAATTATCTTCCCCTGATTTTCCGCCCCAGTTGGCTTCATAATTTCCGTTTTCTTTTTCCCACGTTACATTTTTTGCATCCGTATATTTTTTAGTAAGGGCAGATTTAACTGCTGCCGGAACTTTTATATTTTCTTTTCCTTCATGCTCTTTTTCCTGTGCAAACGTTGCGCTATTTAATGCAAATAAAATTGCGATAAAACTTATTTTTTTCATGATCTTTTTTTAGGTATATAATTTTGTAAACTTATAAGCCGAATCTGGTAAAAAATTGAAGGTTATCATTTGGCATTGCATCATTATCGTTCTCAACAGCTAATAACATCAATTGAATTTGTAAATAATTCCGGGAGATAAATGCCCATAAGAATATTGCAGGTTAAATGATACTGTATTTTTCTTTTGTCCCGGCGCTTTTAGTTTCGAGTAGCGGTGGTAGTTATTTACCACCTGCTTACCGGACAAGAAACCTAATGCAGCGCCGACAAAAACGTCAGTTACCCAATGTTTATTTTCTGTAATCCTGCTAAGGCCAATCATAGTCGCGGCGGTGTATGCGATAATGGGAACAAGGGGCTTGTCTTTATATTCTAAAGCAAAAACTGTGGCTGCAGCAAAAGCCACAGTTGTATGACCAGAAGGGAAGGAGCTATATAATTTTTTGCCGCTCGAGGTAACGGCTGTTTTTGAGAAAGGTCCTAAAAATTTTGGCTCAGGGTCTGTACCACCTGGATAATAAGATGGCCTGGTACGTCCTGATATAAATTTTGAAACGGTTTCTACAGCCGCTCCTGTGATATATGCCTGCGTTGCCAGTAAAACAGTGGTTTTCATTTTTTCATTTTTAAAAATAAATCCGTAGGCGCCTAGTGCAGCAAGCGTATAGCCTTCGTAGTTACCTCCAAAATTTGTGATGTATTTACTTATGTTATTCAAACCAGTGTTTTTATCTCTAAGCTTTAATGCGGCGCTTTGTACAGGCTCATCTGCAAAAGAAAGTGCAACTGTGGCTAATGTGAACTTTCCCAAATTGCCCCAGTCCTTTTTGCTCATGTGAAATGGCTTTGTGAAGGATTGCTTTAGATCACTACCAAGAAGAATAAAATAGGAATTGAAGGTTATTTTGGTCTCATCATTATAAGCCCCGGGAGCAATGTTATTGATCTGCCCGCCGGCACTGTCGGCCTTTCTATTCAGGCTGTCCAGTTTATTAATTAGTGTATCAGTCTGTTGGCAGAATCCCGTGGCCGGAAGAAAAAATAATACGACAATAAATAGTTTCAGGTTACGAAGCATAGATTATTTTTCAAATTTGGTAGCTAAATGGTTTCCGGGAAAATGAATACTTATACCTTAAGATGATTAAAGTATCTAATGATTTTCCGTTTTTTTAATTAATTCCTCTTTCTCATTAAAAGTCAAAGTAAAGCCATCTAAAGACACTGTATACTTTATTTCGCCGTCATTTTTTGTGATCTTTTTGCTCTTGTTAATTTTCTGATCTTTATAGTTTTGAGAAAGATAATTTTTTATTTCATCGGGAAGTTCAGCAGGCTGCATGATCTTTTCACGTCGCGGCAAACCCCCATTTTTATTATACGTCAGTGATATATTATTGCCACCGGTTTTAAAAGTTGCTTCGTACAGTGAATATTCTATTTCCCAATCAGCCTCAATAGATGGATATTTTTCCTTGAAATTATGTAATACTTCTTTAGGTACTTGCCAGGTTTCAAACTTTTGCTCACATGCGTTTGATATGATTATAAATAAAGCAAATGGAAGGAGAATCTTTTTCATCTGGTTGCAAGTTGGCCGATGAAATTAATATTGGAATCTGTATAGAATTTGAAGAATAGTAAATGTTTTTCCCATCCGCAAAATTTATTTCTTTAAAAAATTAAAGGTGATTGTGTGCATTGGCTCAGTATAGTTATAGGCCACCTGGAATCCGCAAGTATCGCATATCTTTTTTACAATGGCCAAACCAAGGCCAAGGGAATCGCTACTTGAATCACTTTTTTTGAATCGTTCAAATAATTGATTTGTATTTACAGATGGTTTTTTTCCTGTGTTTGAAACAGATAGAATATTCCCGGAGACATTTATTTCTATCCAGCCATTTTTGTAGTTATGCTTTATGGTGTTAACCATAATATTTGAGATAAGTATTTCCATCAGTGATCTGTTTGCGAGCACATGCACTGAAGGACTGATATTCTTTTTTATGGAAATATTTTTGGAACTGGCGAGCTCTTCATAATTATTTATATGATTTAAAAGCAAGTCCGATAGATCCACATTTTCTACATCTATGAATTGGCTGTTATCTATTTTTGTTAATAATAATAATGATTGGTTTAGCCGGGAAAGCCTGTCCGTGGCTTCATTCAGCGCTGAGATGCAATTCATTTGCACTTCATTCATATTTTCCGATTGCATTAGTAACTCAAGTTTCATCTTCATTATGGCAAGCGGTGTTTGTATTTCGTGAGAAGCATTTTCTGTAAAGCTTTTCAGCGTTTCATAGTCATTACTTACCTTATCAGTCATTGCTACAGCCGTTTCATTGAGTTCCGCAAATTCAGTAATCTTCGTGTCCTTTAACTGAAGTTTATTTTTAGCAGAAATATTGAATTGCTTCAATTGTTCTAAAGTGGAATGGAATGGCTTCCATAAGTTTGCAAGAACAAAACGGTTCACAATCATCAGTACACCTATCAATACCACAATTATCAATAGCGTAATATATGCTATCATTTTAATAAGGTATTCCACCTCTTCCTGCGATTTACTTACACTGGCCTGATAAACCTTGTTTTTTACTTTAATAGGAAAGGTAAGCCGGCGATATAATTCATTTTCTCCTTCACCCTTATCATAATTTATTAGTGTAGTAAAATTTCTCGGGGGCACTTCTTTGAGTGAGGTGTCAAACGATATTTGCTGATCGCGATAAATTGAAGCACCTGGCAGGGAATCATTATTTTTTACAAAGGCTCGTATTTCCTGTTCTTCAATTTCAAGGTCGTGACCCACCAGGTGAATCAGGAGCACGTGCAGCATGGAGTAATAAACAACGCTACTGATAAGCAGTACGACGATAATGATTGGAATATTTATCCGGTTGTACTTCGATAATAATTTCATCAATCTGAAAATTTGTACCCTATTCCATAAACCGATTTGATATAGTCTGCATCACCGGCATCAGACAACTTTTTCCTGAGATTTTTAATATGCGTATAAATGAAATCAAAATTTCCTCCCATTTCATCTCCCCATAAATGGCGGGCTATAGCATCTTTCGAGATTACTCTTTTTTTATTGCTTATAAAATAAAGGAGAAGATCGTATTCCTTTCGTGTTAGCGTGACTGGTATATCGTTTACAGTGATAGATTTATTTTGAGTATCCACTGCAATGTTATGAAATTTTATTACGTTGTGCCCGTCAAAGTTTTTTCTTCTGATGATTGCCGCTATCCTGGCACTTAATTCTGAAAGGTGGAACGGTTTTGCCAAATAATCATCGGCTCCCATGTTCAGGCCGCTGATTTTATCATCCAGCGAGTTTTTCGCGGAAATAATTAACACGCCGTCATTTTTATTATTTTCTTTCAGGCTTTCAAGAACCTGTAGTCCGTTACCTCCCGGTATAGAAATGTCAAGTAATATACAATCGTAGTCGAAAGATTCTGTTTTGTTTAGTGCTGAGTTATAGTCAATCGCAGTATCACAGGAATAATCCTGTGAAGTAAGATAAGCGGCAATGCTATCGCTCAGTTCTTTTTCATCTTCTATAATAAGTATTTTCAATTTTTTCGGCAAAAAATACAAGGTAATTTTGAAGAGATTTTGAAGTTGCGTAAAGTATATTTTAAATATAGCTGAACCGTTTGCTTATTAAGGAACTAAAAAAATTCCTCCAGCTTTTCTTTAAGATCAACCGGCATATCGCAGCGCCTCATAGATTTTGCTTCCATGAAATACAGTGTCACATCTCCCACGTTCAGCAGTTCATTCTTCTCATTATATATTTCACTATGAAAAACTATTTTGTGATGAACTGGCAATTCACGCAGAGTAGTAACAACCGTTATAAGATCGTCGTACAAAGCTGGCCGTAAAAACTTGCTGTGGATATCAATTACCGGCAATATAATTCCCGCTGCTTCTATTGATTTATAAGTAAAGCCAAGGCTTCTTAAAGAATCTGTACGCCCTATTTCATAGAATTGCGCGTAATGACCGTGATATACCACGCCCATCTGGTCAGTAAGGGCATAATGAACTCTTATTTGTGTCTTGTGTGTAAACAAGTTTTTTAAATTAAAAATTAGGAATGGAATTAATAAAGCCCTCGATATTGTTCCCCCTCCCCTGGAGGGGTTAGGGGAGGCTACTTACCTATCATTCCATCTACACTTGCCTTGCCCGGGCCACATAATAAAATTGCCAAAGCTGCAGCAAGATATATCGCAGCTTTTTCACCTTCTGCAAAGAGCTGCCCGTTATGCACTTTAAATAGTGCAACGATCATCACTATAATTATTGGAATTACTGCAAGCCGTGTGAACAAGCCAAGGATCAAAAACATGGAACAAAAAAATTCTGCAAACACTACAAGCGAAAGTGAAGCGGTAGAGCCGAGGCCCATGAAATTCATAAAGTGTGCCTTGGTAGTATTGAAATGTACAAGCTTTGTATAGCCATGGCTTGCAACTAATACGCCTACCGTGATCCGCAATATTAACATAGCGAAATTGAAAGCCGCCGTAGAGTATTTTATCGAAAGAATTTTTTTCATAGTTTTTTATAATTGTATTAACAAAGATTTGTGCAATTTAAAGTCTTTTAATATCATCATCATTTTTATTGAAAGCATATTAAGGAATGGTGTTTGTACTTTTGCGCCGGACAAATTTCTTTTTTCATTTTTGAATGTTGTATGCGCTTACAACTTCATGGAAAAATCTAAAAATAATATAATTCATGATTCGTCTCTTTTTGCCTTTTGCGTTTTTTATTCTTTCTCTTTCCTGTTTTTCTCAGCCCAATAATAATGTCACTGATCCTGAAAAAAACTTTAAAGAGGCTAAAGATTATTTTATAAAAGGCGAGTACAGCCTTGCCTATCCGCTGTTAAAACCGCTAAAGGATAAATACCCTGACAATACACAAAGCAACCACGCCTATCTAAACCAGGATATTGCTTATTACTATATAGTATGCGGATTGAAGCTTAATCAGTCTGTAGCGGAGGATGCAGCGCAACGTTTTATTGATGCAGCCAACAATGAACCAAGGCAGCAAATTATGAGTTACAACCTGGCGAAATATTATTTTATAAAAAATGATTTTGCCCGTGCAGTTGTTTATTATGAGCGTGCAGGTTATGATAACCTCAGCAATGAAGAGATTGCCGATGCAAAATTTGAGCTTGCCTATTCTTATTTTAACCTGAAACAGTTTGACAAGGCTAAGCCATTGTTTAATGAAATTCATCAATTACCCGACAATAAATATTATTACGACGCTAATTATTATTATGGCTTTATAAGCTTTCAGCAAAAGGATTATGCAGAAGCCCTTAGCGGTTTTAAGAAAGTAGAAAACATAGAGAAATACCAGGGCCTTGTGCCTTATTACATTGCCGATATTTATTATGCGCAGGGAAACAAAGATGAAGCCCTGCGCTATGGCGAGCAAGCGCTAACCCGAAATGATGTTTACTACAGGCAAGACCTCAACCTTTTGATTGGACAGATATATTTTGAGAAAAAGCAATTTGCAAAGGCACTTCCTTTACTGGAGGCTTATGTAAATAGCGCTGATAAAGTTTCGAAAGAAGTAATGTACGAGCTTAGTTATTCTTACTATGATGCCAACCAGGTGGAGAAGGCAATTGAAGGCTTTAAACAATTAAGTAATGAAAAAGATTCGCTGGGACAAAATTCGATGTACCTACTTGGTGATCTTTATTTAAGAACCAATCAAAAAGAAAATGCCCGCAATGCATTTCAATACAGCGCTAAAAATAACAGCAATCGCAAGCAACAGGAAATTTCAAGATTCAATTATGCAAAGCTTTCTTACGAGCTCGGTTACCAGGATGTTGCTTTAAGCGAAATGAATAAATTTCTCGATCTCTATCCAACATCAACTTATGCTGATGAGGCCAAAGAAATTTTGATAAATATATTGGCAAATACAAATAATTACAGTGATGCAATTGCATTATATGAATCATTTGATAAGCCAACACTATCTATGCAAAAAGTTTATCCAAAGCTTTTATTTGGTAAGGCAACTGAATATATCAATGATGGAAAAATTATACAGGCCGACGATTTGCTTTCCACGATAATCCGCGATCCTAATGC
Source organism: Ginsengibacter sp. (assembly GCA_039931355.1). GTDB lineage: Bacteria > Bacteroidota > Bacteroidia > Chitinophagales > Chitinophagaceae > Ginsengibacter. The sequence goes on along the minus strand of JBDTSD010000032.1, from coordinate 20,449 downwards.
GGGTAAGGTGTTACCATTTGCGAATTTCTGGAAGGCGGAAGTTTCGTATAAGCTGGGCCGCTATGATGAAGCTATCAGGTATATGAATGCCTACCTTGAGCAAGGTGGGTACCAGGGAGAAGCCAATCCTGATGCAGGAAAATATGTGTTAGGCTATGCATATCTCGCTACAGAAAACTATCCGCTGGCGCTTACTAATTTCAGGGATATTTCTTCTTCTCTTTCATCACAATCTTCTTCCCTTGCACAAGATGCTTATGTGAGGGCTGCGGATGCTTACTTCATGCAGAAAAATTACCCTGCTGCGAAAACAATGTACCAAAATGTAATTGACAAGGGCTTTCCACAGAGCGACTATGCCTTGTACCAGATTGCGTTGATAAGCGGCATCAACAATCCAACGGAAAAAATAAAAACTTTTAACGCCCTTATTCAACGTTATCCGCAGAGCGACCTCGTTGCAGAATCAAATATGCAAATCGCAAATACATACATGGCGCAGGAAAAGTTTCGGGATGCCATTCCTTATCTCAATAAAATTCTTGAGATGAAAGATGCGAGTGGCCAGTACCCCAAAGTTTATTTGAAGCTGGGGCTTTCGAATTATAACCTCAATGAAAATAATGAAGCATTGAAATATTACCAGAAGCTTGTAAGCCTTTATCCGCAATCCGCCGAGGCGGATGAGGCAATGGATAATATGAAGAACATTTATGTAGAATTAGGAAGGCCAAATGAATACGTTGACTTTGTAAAAAAATCAGGAAAGGTTATCAGCATTTCAGAAGCAGATTCCTTGACATTCGCTTCTGCCGAGCTCAGGTATAATAGTAATGATTGCGCTTCAGCGATAAACGCTCTCTCAGATTATCTTTCAAAATATCCGCAGGGTGCTTATGTGTTAGAAGCTAATTTTTACCGCAGCGAATGTTATGCAAAAAATAAGGACTGGCAAAATGCGGCGCAAGGATATGAGGCTGTCGTAAACCTCGGAAGTAACAAGTATGCTGAAAGAGCTGCGCTAGCTGCTGCACGGGCTTATTATTTTGAGCTGCAGGATTATGCAAAAGCGAAAACATATTTTACAAAATTAAAAGAACTGGCTACTACGCCGGAGAATGAACTCGAGGCTTTACGTGGTTTGGTGAGAAGCTATTACCAGACGAAAGATTTTACACAAGCGAACAATACGTCAAAAGAATTACTGACGAAAAAAGGCTTAAGCACTGATGATAAAGCCATAGCAAATCTGGTATTGGGAAAATCTTTGCAGTCAGATAATAAATGCGAAGAGGCTATCAACGCATTCAAGCAGGTGGCTGCAATAAATAAATCTGCCTGGGGTGCCGAAGCCCGCTATGAAATTGCGAATTGCTATTTCACACTTAACGATCTTTCTACCGCAGAAAAGGCTGGAATGGAAGTAATAAAAGTTACCGCTTCTTATGATTTTTGGGTTGCAAAAGCCTACATACTCCTCGGTGACATTTACCTGAAAGAAAAAGATTATTTTAATGCGAAGGCCACCTACCAGAGCGTTGCAGACAACGCAACCGTACCCGAGCTAAAGAAAGAAGCAGGTGACAAGTTAAGCCGTGCAATAAGCGAAGAGCAGGAGAATTCAAAAGTGGAAACATCACCTGTATCAAAAAAATAAATTGTTACGCAGCCATACCCTTAATTAATTGAATTTTTATGAACCCTAAGATGCTATCATTGTCAAATAAAATAATTGTAAGCTGTATAGTTTTTTGCTTTGCGTGTTCCGGGATGGTGTATGCACAAAGAGATACCACGAAACGACAGACCATAGAAATTACATCGTCCTATAAGCCCGTGTTGCGCAATCCTGTGAAAATTAATTTATACGCTTCACCAATCGCCGGTGATACATCAAGGCCAAGACTTGCATACAATATTCCGCCGCAAAATTTATTTTTTACCTACCAGCCTGTGCCGCTCAAGCCTCTTGCTTTGGCAGCAGATACTTCTCTCCAACTTGGAGATAGAAATCAATTGAAGCTTGGCTTTGGAAGTTTTACCACGCCTTATGTGTCGGGTGCATTCAGTTTTGGTGATGGCAAGACAAGCCTGGTGAATGTGTATGGAGATTACATTTCATCAAGAGGGAAAATAAAAAGCCAGGACTTTAGTGAAATAAATGTAAAGGGAACGGGCAGCCTCTTTACTGAAAAAAATGAAACATACGCCTTCGCTGCATTTGCGCAGCACGAGTATTATCAATATGGATACGATCATACTCTTTTCGATTATGATAAAAGTATTTTACGAAGAAGCTACCAGGATTTTTCCGCGGGTATTGGCTATAGAAATATTGCAGTAAATGGTTTGAATTTTATCTATAATCCTCATGTGGAGCTGCATACTTTTTCCAGGGAGAACAAAGCTTCGGAAACTACACTGATACTGAATTTGCCAGCCGAGAAGAAATTCAGTGAATCAGTATCTGTGAAAGTTATTGCAAGTGGTAATTTTGATAAATTCCAGCTTAAAAATTCTCCTGATCATATCACCAACAACTTATTTCAGCTTGCCCCGGAGCTTGTGTACTACAGTGACGTATTTACTTTTCATGGAGGCGCTACACCTTCGTGGAATAATAAGGATGTAACTATCTTACCTAACGTGTATGGTGAAGCGCAGTTGCAGCATAATGTTTTAACGGTACAGGGAGGATGGGTCGGAAGATATATTCCCAACAGCTTCCGGACACTAAGCGGGGAAAATCCTTATATGCAGGATCCCACTTTCCTGAATAATACAAAAGAAGTGCAGTTTTATGGTGGCATAAAAGCTACGCTTGATAAGCATTTTAATTTTAGCGCAAAGGCTGCCGTGATCACGTACCACGATTTACCTCTCTTTGTAAATGATAATTTGGATGGAAAAAGTTTTATGGTGAGAAATGAAAGCAGGGTGAATGATTTCCAAATTCATGGCGATGTGAATTATATTAACCAGGATAAATTTACGCTGACGGGCGCACTCGATTTAAACACCTACACAAGTTTAAAGGACAACGATAAGGCATGGCACTTATACCCTTTAAAATTATCTGGTTCTTTAAGATGGAATGCATTTAAACAGGTTTTATTTAAGAGCGATATAGTTGCTTTCTCCGGGGCAAAAGCACTGTCCAATGATGGTTCAGTAAAGAATCTAAAAGGCGGCACCGATTTGAGTGCGGGGGCTGAGTTTAAGATCAATTCCCGGTTTAGCGCCTGGCTTGATTTCGATAATCTTTTGAATAGCCGGTACGAGAGGTGGAATAATTATCCAGTGTATGGCCTGCAGGTTATCGGCGGTATCCTGGTTCATTTCTAATCAGCTTTATAAAGCATCCTTCAGTTAATTTATAGATATTTGCTCTCTTATGCAGCGGATCATCACTTCATATTTAGTGCAAAAAAAGGAATGTAATTTACCTGGCATAGGTGATTTTAAAATTAATATAGCATCTGCGCAGCTTGATGTTGCTAATAAAAAAATGTTTCCACCTACGGCAGAAATTATTTTTACTGAGGGCGATGTAAATCTTCGCAAGGACCTGGTAAAATATATAGCTAACCAGCAAAATGTGGATGAGCAGCAAGCTGCAGAGAATATTACAAGGTGGTGCCACAATGTGATTGAGAGTCTTGATGCTGGAGGAAAGGTAATTTTTGAATCAATAGGCAGCCTGCAAAAAAATCCCGCCGGGAATATATTTCTTCGCTCAATGAATGAAAATCGTTTATACGAGGCCGTTACTGCGGAAAGGGTTGTTCATAAGGATGAAGAACATGCAGTTTTGGTAGGAGACAGGCAAACTACTTCTGCTGCCATGAGCGAATATTATAAAGCTGAAACTGTATTTGAGAGAAAGATTTCCTGGAAAATATGGGCAATTGTGTTGTTTGGGCTTTCCATACTTTCTCTGGTTATGCATTTTTCCTATCACGGCATTACAACAGCAGGTACGGGAAACCAAATAAGTATATCGCCTCTTGCGGCACCTGCATCTTACGAAGTGCAGAAGTAACCTGGTGCCTTATTTTGCAAGAAAATAACTATAATTCTATTCAACACCTTTCACGAGCATTGGCATTACATACACTCCCTTTGATGCTGTTATAAAAAGCATTTTCCTGTCCGCTCCGGCGAAGCAGAGATTAGCGGTCCAGCCTTCCTCTATTGGTATGTGCGAAATTTTATTACCCTCTTTGTCAAAGATGGTTACCCCTTTTCCTGTAATATACAAGTTGCCTTTTTCATCAAGCACCATTCCATCAGAACCCATTGGCACAAATAATTTTTTATTTGTTATGGAGCCATCATTTTCAATTTTATATTTATAAGTTTTATTATCACCTATATCCGCGATAAATAATTCTTTTCCATCAGGAGTTCCCACTATGCCATTAGGCTTTACAAGATCGCTTTCCACAACCACCGGTTGGCTGGTGCCAGGGGCTAAATAATAGACATCTTCTTCATGCCGGACAGGCTTTGGTTCCGGCCAGTAATCACGTTTATAATAAGGGTCAGTGAAATAAATGCCACCCTTCGCATCTATCCATAAATCATTTGGGCCGTTGAGCCGCGGGCCGGTTAAACCTTCTAAAACTATCTCTTTTGTAGCATCAGGAGCAAAAGAAATCAGTTGTCCTTTTTCATCTGCACAACCGACAATATTTCCATGCGGATCGAAATATAATCCATTTGATCTGCCGGTATGCTCAGCAAAAAGACTTAGTTTTCCCGCAACGTCATACTTCCATATTTGATCGTTTGGCTGATCGGTAAAAAATATATTTCCCTCCGCGTCAACAGCCGGGCCTTCTGTGAAACTAAATTGCCGTGATATAAGTTTAGGTTGCGATCCGGCAACAAATAGTGAATTATCCATGGGTGTTTTTTTATTTAATGATGTTTCTCTGCAGCACAAGCAAAAGATTAATGGCACGCATGTCATGATGCGAAAAAGGCTGTTATAATTTTTTTTCAAAATAATTAATGCTTTTTGTTACTTAAATATAAAACAAATATTTACCGCTCTCTTACCTTCTTTCATTAAATTATTTCAAGGGAGCTATCAATTCTTTAATACTTTATCTTCGGCAAAAAAATTTATGGAATATACAGTAATAAAAAAAACTGACGTTGCCGATTTAATGGCCGATGTAAATACATTGTTGGCAAAGGGTTGGAAAGTTTGTGGTGGTATATCCATTGCTTTTGGAAGAGTAAAAAATGATTCCGGAGGTTCGAAAAATTGGCTCGAAGTTCTTTTTCATGCGCAGGCTTTGGTAAAAGAATAAGGGAATTATTCTAATTTTTATTTTAAGCAATCTTCATCTATAAATGACGCCTTGTTTAAGCACTTATAAAATCCTGATAGTAATTTTTTAAAATTATGGAAAGAAAAAAGCAATTAGTACATCATGTATTTTTTTGGCTAAAAAGACCTGGCTCAATTGAAGATCGTGATCAATTAGTGGAAGGCATAAAAACTTTGGCAGAAATTAATACCATCAGGCAAATGCATATAGGAAGTTTAGCCAGCACTGAAAAACGCGATGTAGTGGATACAAGTTGGCAGGTATCCGAGCTTATGTTTTTTGATGATGAGGCCGGCCAAAAAATTTATCAGGACCACCCCGTTCACCAGGCTTTCATAAAAAATTATGCACACTTATGGGATAAGGTAGTTGTGTATGATGCAGCGGAAGCATAAGATTAGAATTGTCAACTGATAAGAGTTTTACATAAGATTCGTGGATAACTTCGCTTCACGAAATTTCTCTCTTCAATGTTTTTTGAAAAATAATAAGGTGGCTTTGTTTAATCTTTTTATGGCTGAAAAACCTAAGGTTAAACGAAATACTTTTTTTTTAAAATTTGCCTTGTTTTTATTCACAATAACCGCAGCTGGATTGATTTTTGGAAAGTTGGCTAACTATGACTAACCAAATTTCACCCACGTTCCGACAGCTGTTTTTGTCGTTTATTTTACTATCTTTTTCAAGCGCATATTCGCAGGTACAAACGCCAAGATATATTTCAATGTGTACCGATTCTCACGCATTTTATGAGTATTTGCCAAAAGGTTATTCCCCAGCAAGCAGTCAAAAATATCCGCTATTAATCTTTTCACACGGAACCGGCGAAAATGGTGATGGCAGTCCTGCCCAGCTTCCCAGGGTACTTGTTCATGGTACGCCGCAGCAAATTAGCCAGGGAGTTTTCCCGGACTCTTTTGTGGTGAATGGACAAACATTCAGGTATATAGTTATCTCGCCGCAGTACACAACAGTTCCTGTGGAAAGTGACATGCAACAAATAATAAATTATGCCGTTGCACATTATAATGTGGATATTAATCGTATTTATCTCACGGGATTAAGCCAGGGAGGAGGCATTGTATTTAGGTATTGCGGTTATAGTCTCGCTTATGCAAAAAGAATTGCCGCCATTGTAACCGCTGCTGAGGCATCTACGCCTACTACATCAAGAGCAAATAATATTGCCGCTGCAAACATAGCCGTATGGGCCACTCACAATAACGGCGATCCCACGGTGCCCGTTAGCAATACAATTAATTTTGTAAATATGATCAATGCAGCCCCAACGCCACCAAACCCGTTAGCAAAAATGACAATTTTTCAAAGCAATACCCATGATGCATGGACGCAGACTTACAATTTAAATTTTAAACAAAATAATTTAACTGTGTATGAATGGTTGCTGACCAATTCCCGCTCAACTTCAACTACATGTAATTCGCCGGTCGGTCTTACCACCTCTTCTATCACTACCAGCAGTGCAAATATTTCATGGAGCAGCGCTACCGGTGCAAACAGTTATGATGTAGAGTACAAAGCAACCAGCTCTTCTACCTGGATAAGCCGTGTGTCGGGCACCAATGCTACTACTGCCAACCTCACCGGATTAGCAGCTTCCACTTCTTACGATTGGAGAGTACGATCAAATTGTTCATCAGGAAGCAGTAGTTTCAGCAGCACACAGTTTACTACCATAGCAACGTCAGTATGTAATTCGCCGACTGGTCTTATCACTTCTTCGATCACATCAGCAAGCGCAAACATTTCCTGGGCCAGCGCCACAGGTGCCAATAGTTATGATGTAGAATATAAAACAACCGGCTCTTCTACCTGGATAAGCCGTGTGACGGGCACCACTTCTACTACTGCCAACCTCACCGGATTAGCAGCTTCCACATCGTATGATTGGAGAGTACGATCAAATTGTTCATCAGGAAGCAGTAGTTTCAGCAGCACACAGTTTACCACCTTAGCAACCTCAGCATGCAATGCGCCAGGAGGTCTTACCACCTCTTCTATTACATCCGGCAGTGCAAATATTTCATGGAGCAGTGCTACCGGGGCCAATAGTTATGATGTGGACTACAAAGCAACCAGCTCTTCTACCTGGATAAGCCGTGTGTCAGGCACCACTTCTACTACTGCCAACCTCACCGGATTAGCAGCTTCTACTTCTTACGATTGGAGAGTGAGATCAAATTGCACATCAGGAAGCAGCAGCTTCAGCAGTACCCAGTTTACAACTGCATCTGTAACAGGTTGTGCAGATCCTTCGGGCCTTACAGCATCTTCTATAACAGCAACATCAGCCAATGTTTCATGGAGCACTGTAGGCGGAGCAATAGATTACAACCTGTTCTATAAAGCTACCAGCGTTAACAACTGGAGTCTTGGCGCAAAGAACATTGTGGGCAGTTCATTTAGTCTTTCAGGTTTAACTGCATCAACAAATTATACCTGGAGGGTAAAAGCAAATTGCGCATCTGGCAGCAGTAATTATATTCTTGCCCAGTTTACAACAACTACTGCCGGCACTTGTAATGCACCAACAGGACTGGCCTCTTCAGCTATTACTTTAACAGGAGCCAATGTTTCGTGGAGCAGCGTGAGTGGTGCAAACAACTATAGTGTAGATTATAAGCTTACAACTTCTTCAACATGGATAAGTTTAGCAGCCGCAACTACTTCAACTTCTGTAAACCTCAGCGGCCTTGCATCTTCCGCTTCTTATGATTGGAGAGTAAGGGCAAATTGCTCGTCAGGTAGCAGTTCTTACAACCAGGCACAGTTTACAACGCTTGCTGCGGGTGGCTGCTCAGATCAGTTTGAGCCAAATAACACTTATGCAACTGCGGCAAATGTAAGTACCGGCGTAAATATAAATGCTCAAATAAGTTCCAGTGGTGATGAAGATTATTATCGCTTTAGCAACTCGCCGGGCCAAAGTAAAATTAAGGTGACGCTTACGAATCTTCCCGCTGATTATGATTTACAGCTTTACACTAAGACAGGTTTTGTGACGAGGACTTCGCAAAACACGGGAACAAAGGATGAGGCTGTTATTTTAAATACTATTAACAGCGGAAGTTATGTTGTACGTGTTTACAGCACAGCAGGCGCCTCTAACAGCAGTCAATGCTACACACTTAATATCCAGATTGGCAGTGGCAATTTTACCATTGTTCATCCGGCATCTCCAGTGTCTGCTGTAATTGATGCAACTGCTGCTACCTTAGAGGGAGGATTGGAAGTATATCCTGTGCCTGCGTCTTCATCATTAACAGCATCTTTTAATGCTTATAAAAGAGGTATAGCTGATCTTATAATTATCAACCGTCTTGGTCAACAAGTGATGCGCAAAACTGTAGGAGTGAATGATGGAATTAATACAACCAAATTGGATGTGAGCAAATTAACTCCCGGTATGTATTTCTTAAAAGTGATTAACGGTGAAAAAGTGCAAATGAAAAAAGTAATGATAGGAAAATAATGAATTAATACAGGAGCAGCGAAACTGTGCCAAAGTGGTGTATTGTTAGCTGTTTAAAAATAACAATTGCCCCAAATGCGAAGCAAGGTGATTGGTACGGCTGATTAATACATTTAACCTGTTCCTGTGTGGTTCCTTTTCAAAATCTTCTTCGCTTACTGAAGTATGTTTTTGCAACCACTCTTCGGGAGTAACTTTATTGAAATGTTCATTAAGAGCATTGTTCACCTTTTGCCAGTAATTCCTGAGATCACTAACCGGCGGCTTCTGCAGCCCTGATTTATCAGGATTTTTTATAAATATATTTTCCAGTTCAGGATGATGTTTTTCGCCAAAGCCTAATAATGGCAGCATTGCATCATGTACCGCCGCAAGATGGCCTAACAAATAAACTCCTGTATTCCTTCCAGGGGATACTTCATTTTCAAGTTGCCTGTCGCTTAGCTCGTTAAGTAATTTATCAGCACGGCTTACATGGGTATTCCACGCAGTAAGCGAAAGATTAGTGATTAAGCCCAATGAATTTTCCATATAAATATTTTTTAATAAATCGATAGTTGTTGAGTGTTCAATTTGGAGATTTTTTTATTCCTGTCATCTGGTTTTTACAAAAAAAATTTTTCAGTTTACAAATTCTTTCTCTCTTTCACCGGTATCACCAATTTAAGCCCCGACCAAACTTTGTCTACCGCACAAACTTTGATATCAACCAGTTTGTTCTTCAAAGCTATTTCCCTGATAAGATCTTCCGTAACATCGGTTGCAATCTTTGAAGATTTTTTATACCACGAAATCCATAGCATCCCGTTTGGCTCTAATTGGCTTCTTAATAAGCCAATATCCTTGTATAATGCTTTAAGATTTGTTGCGAAGTAGTGTATAAAGTTTACTTTAATATCATTGCCTGTAATTATTTTAATACCAGCCGGCATGTCTGTAAAAAGATCAAAATAATAAGATGGATTATTTATGAGCCTTATGATAAAGTTTTCTTTAATGCCCAATTTTTTTGCAAGAGGTGTTTCAGAATATCCTGTTGCATTCATCATATAAATTTAATACTTCAATACTATTTTTTATTTCAAATCTTTGTTGAGAAACGCTTTCCTGCTTGCAATAAATAATTATATTATTTAGATTTATCTAAAAAAAGATGACTGTCTCTAAACTCTTCTGCTTTATATTTTTTTGCTTCTTCACAAGTATTTCTGTTGCACAAACAGGAAACAAGAGCAACATTAACAATCAAACCGGGTATGTACAATTTACCAGTGATGGCGCCACGTATGGAATGAAATCCGCTGCAGGCAAGGAAATAAAAATGACAGCGGAATTAAAATATGCAGGTACTACCCCTGTGTTTTTGTTAGCGCTCTATACTGATCCTGTTACCAGGGATACGCTAATTTTATATCTCTATGATGATAAAGGCTTGCCGGTAAATGCCGCACCTGTATTTTCTAAAAGCGCTAAACTTCTTTTTATATACAAATTATTTGGTAAGGGCATCATGACTAAAGCATTAGACAATGCAAAGGGAGAAATTACGGCTGCTGATTTCATACACATAACAAAGTTAGAATCCAAACCGGGCGGCACCGTTGAGGGTAATTTTAATTTCACCGACATAAATTTTAAAAATAATGCTGGGAAGGTAATTGCGAAAATAAGAGGCATAAACGATGGCCGTTTTAGAACGCAAATTACCAGGTATAGTGAAATGACCGCTGCTGCTAAAAACGAAACGGCCACAAGTAAAACAACCGGGCAGCTATCAGCCGTTGCCGGCATGCTTTTTAAGAATGTAAAGAGCAAACTCACCGATGCTGACAAAAATCAGATTGCGGATATGACCGGCTTTGTTTTAGTACCCCAAAAAGATGAACCATTTGCACAGGATAAAGAAAGCCTTGACTATCCTTTTGCAGCGGTGGTTACAGTAACAGACATGAATAAGGACGGTATAGAAGAAGTTTTTATCCAGTTTGGAAATTCTTATACTTCAGGCGCAGCAGGGGCAAATATTGTACTCTATATTAAAAACAAGCAAGGTAAATACGATGTAAACCTTGGCTTTCCCGGAGTGGAGCCGCAACAATTGAAAACAGGATTTGGCGGCTATCCTGATCTCCTGATTGGTGGGCCTGGCATGGAGGGGCCGGTTTGGAGATGGAATGGGAAAGAATATGTGTATTACAAGTCTATGAAATTTTGATAGCCGTTATTACACAGACTTTGGTAAAAAGATAATTACTAACGGTATTGGTTAGCCGGGCTATTGTTTAAACTACCATTTTTAAATTTTGATGGTAATATATAAAGCAAAATTGTTTTCTTAAAAACATCTTTTATGTAGTTCTATTTTTATTCATTATACAAACACAAACCATAAGAACTAAAGAAATTATTGAACATGCGGTTCTTATATTATTTAGAGAATTCCAACGATTCTCAAACCTTGCCCGCAGTGCGCTGATAGCTGCCGTTGTTGCATTAGAGAGATTAAATTTTTCTAATTGATTGTTCAATGGAACATTGCCAAAAATGGTAACCCCAAAAACGCCTATGTAATAAAATGATGTTGCTGAAAGTAAAAGCCAAAAGGATAACTGTCTTTCTGAATAATTAAGAAATGTAATTAACGGAAGAGAAATTATTGTTCCAAAAAAGCATATAAAGAATAATGGATTTTGTATCTCTCTATTGATGGATTGCATTGCTTTCAGGTAATCAATATTGGCAAGCTTACCCAATCCCGGCACAACTGAAAAACTGTACGAAAAGAAAAGCCCCGCCATAATTGCTGAGAGCGTTGTTGTTATCGCAAGAATTATCTCAGTCATTTTCATCTCAATTTGTATTCATTTCAATTTGTAAATATATCAGTTATACCATTTTTTTGTAATTGTATTTTAAAATTTATTTATGGCTTTTTTCAAAGAAAAGGGCCGTTTCACAATGAAACGGCCCCCTGCTATCATCTAAAGTTTTCTAAATTAATAATTGTGTGATTTTACAATTGCCTCAGCATCATTTAAATGCTTTTGTAATGTAGGTAGCGTTTTTGAAGCAAAAGCTTTCATGTCGCTATCCTTTGAATCATCTGCGGCTTTTTGAAACATGTCAATATCATCCTTATGATCTTTCACCATTGCATTCATATAATCTTTGTCAAAATCTTTCCCGGTCTTTTTCATCAGGTCGGTCATCTTATCAGTCATATCCTGGCCAACTGTTGCTGGCAAAGCGATATTTTTTGACGTGGCTATACCTTTCAATTCATCGTTGGCTTTTGAATGATCTTTCATCATCATTGCACCAAAATCCTTTACACTTTTATCAGTGGCATTTTTTGATGCATATTCACCCAATTGAACTTCCATCATACCGCCGTTAGCAGCTTTTACAGCAAAATCAGCTACGTCATCATTTATACCCATCCCTGATGTGCTATCTTTTTGGTCCATCATAGACGTGGTGTCTCTTGCATCATTGGTGCTATCAGCTGTGGCTACGCTATCATCGCTCGCTGAATTACAAGCCTGCATCATACCAATGCACGATGCCAGCACTATTACACTTAATTTTTTCATGATTTTTTTGTTTATGGTTAATATTTTATCACCAATAAAACAAATAGCGAGCCACCGAGGCTTAGGTGTGTAGTTTATGTAGAAAAAATGGCTTTACTGTATATAATTGTAGATTTTCTTTCTCACCTTTCTTTTTCCACAGGATCAATCACAATGGCATAAGTGCAAATCTTTTTATTCGTGCTCTACGTGGCATGCTGAAAATAAAACTACAAAGGCTGTCCTTTAGATTATCGAGTAAGTTTAACCAAAGATGATTAGGCACCTGTTCAGAATAAGAGGGAATGTGGGTTCATTATTAGAACTGCAATGGTACTTTCTTGCCTGTCTTGGTAGCTTCGTAAATACCATCAATGATTTTTAAATCTTTCAGCGCTTCTTCTCCATCTACAGGCACAATGGGTTTTTTGCCTTGTAAAATAATGTCAGACATTTCATCCATCTGCAACGTTTGGTGTGTTACCACTGGTTGATTTATTTCGCCTTTATTGGTGCGGCCCCTGATAGGTCCATACCCGGTTGACGGATTTAACTCAGCAAAACCTTTTTGCCCATTGAGAAAAAACCGGTCAAGATTATTCATACTATAAGTAGAGAGGCATGACGCAACAGCGCCACCCGGGAAGCCAAATTGAAACTGTATGGTTTCATCTACACCTTCTTTAAACTTTACCGGATCGTTTTTAGTTTCCTCTGCTGTTACCCAAACCGGGTCTTCGCCTATCATATAACGGGCACCGTTAATCGAATAAATTCCTATATCCATTAATGAACCACCCCCGGATAATTTTTTATTTAAGCGCCACTGGGTTGGGTCACCAATAGTGAAGCCACTCAGCCCCTGGAAGAACATTATTTTCCCAAACTCACCTTCATTGCGCAGGCGAATAATCTCAAGGGTATGCGGCTCAAAATGCATCCGGTAACCTACCAGTAATTTCACGTTTGCCTTGTTGCAGGCATCAATCATTTCCAGTCCTTCTTTCGCGTTCACCGCCATAGGCTTTTCACAAATAACATGCTTGTCGGCTTTGGCAACTCTTATTACTTCATCATGATGCAGGGCATTTGGTGTTATCACATATACCGCATCAATGTCAGGATTGTTTTTTATGTTATCGAAGTTTTCATAATTGTAACAGTTTTTTTCAGGGATGTTATACTTGCTTTGCCAATCCTTTATTTTAGAAGGCGTACCGCTAATTGCACCAACTAATTTTGCTTTGGTACAATCCCGCATGGCTTCAGCCACGCGGGTTCCGTAGCTTCCCAGCCCCATTATAGCAACACGAAGCAGTGGCCCGTCGTAGGGCTTTTTGCTGGTGGAAGTACATGCTGCTGCAGCGTGCGTAAGTATGGGATAAGCGATGGTAGCTGCTGTAATTTTTTGCAGAAATCTACGCCGTGAATTAATAGCCATAATGTATTGTTTAGTTTAATAATAAAGCTCAATAATGGTTATGTAAGATTATAAACAAGTTAAGGAATTAGTTTTACAAAAAGGTGTATGCAATACCTTCCAGGTATTTTGGCTATATCCATAAAAAAATATTCGCTTATTGAATAAGAAATGGTGCAAGGCTATTTTCTATGAGCGCTTTTTTGATTAAGCACGGCTGATTTTATTCCCAAGGAAGACACATAATTATTAGGCTGCACGTCAAGGTCTTTACGAAAAACCATTTCTGCTTCTTCATATCTTTTATTAACAAGTAAAAAATTGCCCAGGTAATGCCTTGCCGGTACAAGCCAATCCCGTGGCTCATTATAGATCAATGAGTCTTCTGTAGCAACAGCCATTTTGATATAATCTAAAGCTCCGGCAGCATTACTTTCTTTCGCGGCAATTGTGCCCATTAATATATACCTGGCAATATTGCCTGCGGATTTTGGTGCATTAAATGGTGTCATCACGACCGCAAGATCTTCTTCCTTTAAAAGATCATCTATCTTTTTTAAAGCAACCTTTGCCAGGACTTTATTATCCAGGTTAGCATACGCCATACCTTTTGCAAATTGCTGAATCAATGAAGCATAATGATATTGTGTATCTACATTTTTTTGGTTTAGAATATCATCCCATTTTTCAAAAGTGACCATGGTTAATTCCGGCGTCATATACACATATTGAACATAAGTTCCCATAGGTGCATCAAGCGAGAGAAAGGAAACATCGAAGCTGTTGCGGCAGTCAATAGCATCTTTTAAAGCTGCTTCGTAATTATTTGAATTCATTGAACAGGCGGCCTGCATGTGCCGGTTATGTATCTCATACAGGGGCGCATTGTTGGCTACTTCAGGATATAGTTGCAGGTAAGTGTTGTAAGTTTTTAGGGCACCGATATTCGCCTTTATTCCCTTATCGTACTGCCCCGTTCTAATGTAAATATGCGAAGGCATGTGAACGATGTGTGCCAGGCCCGGCGCTAATTTAGCCAGCCTGTCCGCACTGGGTATTGCTCTATCAGCGAAAGGTGAGGCTTCCATTGTATGTATGTAATAATGATTTGCACCCGGGTGACCAGGTGAATATTTTAGGACATTTTCCAATACTTTTTCTATCTCCGGCGTCCACGGTTTTGGCTTACCATCGTGTTGCCACAGATCCCATGGATGCATGTTCATAAGTGCATCGGCATATAAAGTCCCTATCTCAGCATCTGCAGGATATTTTACATGCAATTGCTTCATCTTATCCGCATATTGTTGATTGAGCAATTCTCTTTTTTGAGATGAGTCAGCACTGTAATGAAACTGCATTGCCTCTATTAAGCCTTTTTCTTTTGCTGTAGAAGAATTCATTAAATCTTTGGATTTTTCCATGGCAACTAATGCTTCAGGCGAAGCCGAATATCCGTAGTCGTTTATGTTTGGGCCATAAGCTAATGCCTCTGCCCAGTACAACATAGCACAGGACGGATCAAATATTTGCGCTTTTTTAAAAGACGGCAATGCTTCAATAATGTGAAAGCCATAGTAGAGATTAATTCCCTGGTTGAAATAAAATTGGGCGCTGTCATTCTTTGTAGAAATTTTCCAGGTATGTGAGCCCGTTCCCGGCAGCGGCACCATTTCATTTATTTCTTCTTTAGTAAGATGATAGGTTGTCCAGTCGGGCGAACAGCTGATGGCTGTCAACGATTTTTTCTGGATTACTTCCGCAAGCGCTGCCTTGTCAACAGGCATGAATGAAGAATTTTTTTTATTGCTGAAGAGTAAAATGAATGATAAAGAACTTGCTGTAATTAACAGGTATTTCATTTTGGTAAAAATTTGATTACAATATAATCAAACGAAAAACTAAAAGGAAAGACCGGCGAATTATTTTACCAGATTACCGCGAATGGTATTGATTTTGAAATAAAATATTCGTAAAAAATGTGTATGCCTTCATCAGTGGTATCTGCAATAAAATATGATAGACAAAGTGCTACACTCCGGATCACTTTCGTATCAGGGATGGTGTATGATTACAAAGAAGTGCCGGAAGAAATTTATAAGGAAATGAAAATATCCGGTTCAAAGGGCACCTATTTAAATAAACATGTTAAAGGCAATTACGAGTTTGAAAAAATCAGCTAACGATTTTATATATTGAGTAATTGCAGGTGATTGCCGCAAGTGTAAATCCCTAATTATTTTACATTGATGTCGGGATTTTCTTTACACTCAATTTCTTTTTCTTTTTGTACCTGTTGCAGGCTTTTATTTTCTTCTTTTACCTCAATGGTTTTTGCCACTACTGTATAATGGTTGGGGTGAATTTCATGACCGTATTTCACTGCCCACGCCTTGGTGAACTCCGCGCCAAAATATAAAATGAAAGAGGAATAATATATCCACACAAGTAATACTACAAACGAGCCTGCCGCCCCATAAGTGCTACCTATACTGCTTTTGCTTAAGTAAAAACTAATAGCGAATTTTCCCAGCATAAACAGGACTGCCGTGGCGATGGAGCCTGCCAGTACATCTCTCCATTTTATTTTTGCATCTGGCAATACTTTAAATATCACACCGAATAAAGTGGTTACAACCGCGAGTGTTATTACCAGGTTTATTATATAAAAGACTATGAGGGTAACCTCAGGAAATTTTGTCGCCAGCCTTGTACTAATGCTTTCTACTATCGCAGTAACTCCTAATGATACTAATAATAAAAATCCAAGACTTCCTATTACTCCAAATGAAAGTATTCTTGTTTTAACCAACACTTTCCAACCAGCTGTGGGTTTTCTTTTTAAGCCCCAGATCATATTTATTGAATCCTGTATTTCTGCGAATACGGTAGTAGCACCAATAAGCAGCGTAACTACCCCGATTATCGCCGCCATAGTATTTGTGCCGCTCAGGCTGGCATTTTTAATAATTTCCTGTATTTGCAAGGCTGCTTCTTTGCCAACGAAACTTTGCATTTGCCCGAAGATGGAACCTTCTACTGCGTCGCGTCCAAAAAATATACTGCAGAGATATAAGATAACGATAAGCAGCGGCCCAAGCGAAAACACGGTATAATAAGCCAGTGAAGCGCTCAACTTTGGAACCTTATCATCCGAAAATCCTTTGAAACAATTTTTTAATACTTCCCATATTCCTTTTGGTGTCACTTTTTTCATAAAGTCTTTTTAATAATATAATTAATATTCACGATTACGATAAAACCGATTCTTTTCTCGCAGCTAACATTATAATCAATAACGTTGCCATTTGAGGTTTGGCTCAAAAAACAGGGTTATATTTCCATCTTTTTTCCGGAAAAGCATTAACTTAATAAAAATTATTTCGTATGAAAAAGATATACGCCATTTCCGCAACGTTTTTCATTTGCATTATGCTTTTGTCTTGTTCAAAACAATCAATCAATGATGAAGTAAGCCCTGACTTAACAAATGTTATAAATGTAACGATTGCTCCCAACCAAAGTTATCATTTTACAGTCAGCGGGCCCGGTGAAGTAAGCATCGTAAAACAGGCTAAACATTATAAAACCAGTGAAACAGCCCTTGAAGCAGAAAGCGGCCAAATGATTTATAATTATACACCGGCACAGGACTATACCGGCACGGAAGAAATTATTCTTACCAATAAAAAGGCTGTACCAGTAGTTTATGGAGGTTGCAATGGCAGCCATGATAATAACCAGGCTAATACATCTTACTCTGTTGTTTACACCATGTTGAGGATAAACATCAATAATTAATTCTTACTGAGAACTGATTTTTTCCGGGAAAAGTTTTCCCAGGAGATCATTTTTACTGTTCCACCGCACACTTACATTCCGCCATTTTAGTGATAAATTTTTTTCCAATAATTTTATAAATAATTATCGGATGCGCAATGAGGGCTTCTATCCATTGCGCCATTCGTTATATTTAGTTCAACACCATTTTTTAAATCAATCATTTTAACTATGCGCCTAAAATACCTAACACCTTTGTTGATCCTGAACCTCGTTCTTTTTAGCACCATTGTTTTTTCGCAAACGGCAGCTAAGCATTCCCCTTTAATCAAGAAAAATTATATTGATAAAAGCAATATGGATTTATCAGTAAAGCCGGGTGATAATTTTTTTCAGTATGCAAATGGTAACTGGATAAAAAATAATCCTGTTCCCGCATCAAGAACGCGGTGGGGGAGCTTTGACGAGCTTCGGCTGGAAAATTCTAAGCGCCTGAGTTCACTATTGGACGATGCTTCGCACGCAACCAATCCCGATCGTACCACGCAGATCATTGGTGATTTTTATTATAGCGGCATGGATAGCAACACCATTGAGCAAAAGGGAGCAACCCCTATAAAACCAATCTTAAATGAAATAGAAGAGGCAAAAAATGTAAGCGATATTTTACATGAAATAGCTACCATGCGGATAAACGGATATGGAAGTGCAGGCTTTAGAATTAGTGTTTCTGCTGATAGAAAAAATGTAACGCAATATGTCGCATCAATAGGACAGGGGGGCACCAACCTTCCTGACAGGGATTATTATTTAAAAGACGATGCCCGCAGCGTTAAGATAAGAGATGCTTACAAAGAAAATATTCAAACCCTGTTTACATTATTGGGTGATGATGCAGCTGCTGCAAAAGCAAAGAGCGATGTGGTAATGAAAATGGAAACCACATTAGCAAAGGCGCAGTATGCCAGGGTAGCAATGCGTGACCCATATAAGACTTACAATAAATACTCAGTAAAAGATTTGTCAACTATTACGCCTGGTATTAATTGGAGCGACCTTTTGAAAGACATGAAAATCATGGGCGCTGATAGTGTAGTAGTTAACAACCCGGGGTTCTTTAAAACCTTTGACAGCATGCTTGTTGCTGCCCCGGTAAATGATTGGAAAACATACTTGAGCTGGGAAGTAATACATAGTGCAGCTCCTAACTTAAGCAGTCCATTTGTGCAGGCAGCTTTTGACCTGAATAAAGTATTAACCGGGCAAAAAGAACAGACACCGCGCTGGCAAAGGATGAGCGGGCTGATAGATGGTACGCTTGGGGATATGATAGGCCAGCTCTATGTAGATAAATATTTTAAGCCGGAAGCAAAGCAGTATATGGTGGACCTGGTAAACAACATGCAAAATACTTTTGGAAACCGCATAAAGAATCTTGATTGGATGAGCGATGAGACAAAGAAAAAAGCGTTGGAAAAATTGGATGCTTTTACAAAAAAAATAGCCTATCCTGATAAGTGGAAAGATTATGACGGCGTGATCATTAATAAAAATGATTACATGAGTAACCTGCATAGCGTGAGTGTGTGGGCTTATAATTATATGGTAAACCACATGGGCCAGCCGGTGGACAGGACACAATGGGGAATGACGCCGCCAACTATAAATGCGCAATACAGCCCCACGGATAATGACATTACTTTTCCCGCCGGTATTTTGCAATCTCCTTTTTTCGATTTTGCGGCAGATGACGCCATAAACTATGGAGGTATCGCCGCAGTTATCGGTCATGAGATGACGCATGGTTTTGATGACCAGGGACGTCAATACGATGCAAATGGAAACTTAAAAGATTGGTGGCAAAAGACCGATGAAAAGAATTTTAAAGAGAGAGTTGATAAGGTGGCGAATGAATACGATGCGTTTACCGTATTGGACACCATTCACTTAAATGGCAAGTTAACTTTAGGGGAAAATCTTGCAGACCTTGGCGGTTTGAATATTGCTTACGAGGCTTTCACTAAAACAAAAGAGTTTAAAGAAGGAACAAAGATAGACGGCTTCACACCGCAACAAAGATTCTTTCTTAGCTGGGCACAAGTATGGAGAAATAATACGCTCCCGGAAACTGTAGCGCAGTTGGTAAAAACCGATCCGCATTCGCCGGGTATGTATCGTACTAACGCCCCCGTTAGTAACATGGATGCATGGTACTCCGCTTTCAATATAAAAAAAGGAGACGCGATGTTTGTGCCGAAAGATGAGCGGATACATATTTGGTAAAGGCCTTGCAGGCTAAATCATTACGTATTGAAAAGGAATCTTGCTAATTGATTTTTGCTCCATCGTATTATGAAAATAAATTTCCGGCACATTTTTTTCAATCATAAGGATTAAAAATTAAAGATTATGAATTTAAAAAGGTACTTGCCGGTAGTTGCCATTATGCTGCTTTTCAGCAGTTGCGTAGCTAAAAGGCTTTTGACTCAATCGCAAATGCAAACTGCATCTTTAAGAGAAGACAGTACGCAGATGGCTAATAAAATTTCTTCATTACAGGATAACATTGCCACTCTGCAAAGTAATATAGCTACCCTCGATGCCAAGATAGCCAACCTGAATAGCCAGAATAGTCAACTTGGGCAGCAGACAGCTGAACAGCAAAATCAATTAAGCCAAAGCAAGGAAACACTGGCGCAGCAACAAGCGAGGCTGGCACAATTACAAAATTTACTTGCACAACAAAAGGCTGCTTCTGATGAACTGAAGAATAAGATGACGGAAGCGTTAAAAGGATTTAATTCCAGTGATCTTTCGGTATTTCAGAAAAATGGTAAAGTGT
>JBDTSD010000031.1:0-34847 GCA_039931355.1 Ginsengibacter sp. | reverse complement strand
CCTTTCGAGTTGGGAAGCATATAATTCACCTGATAACAAATTGTCTCCATCTATTCGACCAGGCCCCTGCATGAAGCGGATAGTAATACCCGGAAGATTTATTTTTTTTGTGTAGGAGTAAGTAAGAAATATATGTCCTGCAGCCGTTGGCTTAAACTCTAATGCCGATCGGTGGCTGAGCAAAGCACCAGGATACAACTTGCCAAGGATAGCAAAAAGATTTCGCTTCACAATGACCTCGGGACTATCAGTAAAATTAGGTGAGTATATACGGGGAGCAATCTTTCTCAGCTTACTCGCCTTTTCCAACTTGGATATTTGTTTGCTTAATCTCGTATGGCTTGAAGAAAATATTACCTCCTGAAGGTGAATTGGTAAAATATTTTCCATTAGTATATCAATTAGGAGGCTAATTTAAATAATATTTTCCATTAAAATTTGGAAAATGGAAAATTATTTCCATTATAGAGGAGTTCTGGGATTTTTAAAAGACAAAAATTTTGCCACGCGGGCTTTCCAGTACGACTTCTTAAAAGTTTATAAAGGGAAATCCTTTCCTTTCCAAGCAAATAAAAAAAATGAATCGATACTTAAAGGGGATCGGCGGGTATCAATGAAATATTGACCTTCTATATTCCCGCGCTCCACTACAACCTTTTGCTTTTATAGAATATGTATTACCCCAACTTATAATAAGGAACTAAAAATATATCAAGAAGTTCATCTGGATTTTTATTTATTGAATGATAGTTGGAATTTGAATTGTGCATGAATTTAAATTTTAGGGTAGTTGGAAGAGTTACTTGACTTGCATTTATGATAGTTCCCACTTGCATGTTTTCAAACAATGCATTCTCTGCCATTAAAAATTCCGGAGGCATCGGAGAATCATCTGTAAGCGTTGGAGGAATTTCATTTGAATCGGTTGCAGGAAAATGCATTTTATAATCCCCGGTTTTGTTTGATTTTATCAAGACGACAAACATGGCGATCTCTACACCCATGTTTTGCGTAAAGAACGGAAAATGTTCTTTCTTTAATGTTACAGACAATAGTTGATCGGATGATGGATCGGCAGGATACAAAAACTTATGCCATTCTGTTGAAAATTCATGCTTTAGGCTAAACATGCGCATTAAGGGCTGACTATTGGAGTTGGCAAGGTTAGTGAAAAAGTTTTTTAAATAAGCAACTGCATTTTCTTTGAACAGGCCTGCATCTTCACGTGCTGTATAACTTATGTGAAGAATGACATCTGATATGGTTGAATAATCAAATTGCCTCAATTCCTTATCCTTTGTCAGTTCAATTTTCCATTCACTGATGACCCCTGCCCCTTCAAACGGAAGATATCGTTCATCGCGGAAGCTGAGTTCAAACATACCTGAATCCCGCTGACCGGTGCTGGTAGCCATGGCTTTCACCGGAACATTACTTTCCCTGAAACGGTCATCATCAATCCACGCGCCGCCTTCATTATTATGGCCATAATTCGCATCACTCTTAGATGTGTTAATGCGAATAGTGTTTTTCACCAATCGAAGCGTACAGGAAACGGTAGTGTATGGACCTGCAATGCAAGGCAGTGAAACGCTTACCGATTTTATGCGACGATAGTAATGGCCGGAAAAATCGAGGTCAAACAGCACTTCGGGTAAGGTGATAGTACATTCGCCCCTTTCACGCAGTTTTACCAGTTCAAGCGGATTTATTTGGGATAGTGAAATGTGTTTTGTCAGTTCAAATTCACGACGGTTTTTTTCGAGGTAAGCCGCTTCCATACGCCTGAGATCCTGTTGGAGCCGGTCTCCGGCCAACAGCCCTTTGCGGAGGCTGTCCCAATGTCCGAATTGTATGTAGCTGAATGAAGACGGCTCTACTCCCAGTTCATTTTGAGCCGCTTTTTCTGTCTTACGGGCAAGGTCATAAGCCATCCGGTATGCCTGGTAATGCAATGCGGCAACCTGGGAAACCATCCAGCTATATAATTGAAGGTTAGTGAACTTGTTTTTCATAAAAGCCTGCGCTTCCTCGCTTTGTTCGATTTGCTTTTCATGGTTGGACTTATCCAGTTCAGCAATGGAGAGGCGAATTTCAGCCGCAAGTATTTGCTTGTCGGTTTGATCAAGTTCCTTTTGAGCAAGATCGGCCTGAAGATCCCATTCTTCCTTGCGGCGTGTGTACCCAGCCATGGTAGAAGCCATAGAGGCTTCAAAAGAATATTGAGATCCGATAAATCCAAAATTCTGCCCCATAGCGCTGAGGGCTCTGCCCACATAAGATCCACCAAAAGTTGATCCTGGAGGGGTAGTGGTTATGTCGGGAAATAGGTAAGCAATTGAAGCTGCAAAATTGAGAGCGCTTGCAGTTATCTCATATTTATGCGCCTCATGTAACAGGCTTATGTTATTTTCCTCACCCGCACTCTTAAACTCCCGGCTCGAATAAAACGCCAACCTGTTCTCTGCGATTTTCCTTCCTGCCTGCAACCCCTCAAGTGTCTCTTTTGATTCTTGAATTTGCTGGTCTTTAACTTGTTTTACTAATTTGAGCAGAGACACCTCGTGGCGGGAACGGAGCAGTGATAAATCCTCCGCATCTTTCTTTTCAAGCGCCGCCAATAGTGCTCCCGCCAGGGACCGTACTTCGCTGCAGAACTCTATGGCTTTCTGAGATAGGTATTGGTAACGGCAATTTGGTAAACGAACGTCGAGTGCATTGTTAATTACATCACCCAGGTCCAGGCCCATGGCTCGTGCCCTTACCAGCAGGGCGGGATCAATAGGCGGGGCAAATAGCGCAAGCTGGCGAACCTGCCCTTCAATATTCATGCAATGCCGTACTTTGAATAACCGGTCCGCTACGGTGTCCCAATAGGAAGCAAGTTTTTCATTTGCAGGAATGCAGAAATACAGAACGAGGTTGGGCGGGATTTCATTCGCTGGTGCTCCCGGCCTCAACAGGGTTGCCGGGGGAAGTGAAGTTTCAATGTCTATCAGGAAGTTAGAGAATTCATCGATCCTGTTTTGAACGTCCAGGTAATTACGCGGTGCAGTTTCTTCGCGGTTAATTGTGACCGGGCGGGCTCCGAGGATTTCCGAGGCCAGGATATACAGTTGGGTCGCTTCATTGATGGATTCCATCGTATCCTGCTGAAAGAGATAATCGCCCCAGCCAATGATGTTATCCAGGTATTTTTGCACCACCGTCTTCATGTAGGCAATCGGTCGAAAGCGGGCTAGAAGGTGGGGACTGAACGGGTTGTTTCGCCACTGATCTACCTGAAGCTCTAATTCTGGATTTCCTACAGCAAGCATTCTAAGCATATCTTCCAGGGTCTCCGGTTTTTCTTCCCATTGTTGCGCCAGTTCAAACAAAGGTTTTACCTTCCAGTATTTGGCAGGGGACTGGTGGTGAGAAATATCGGTAGGATTGAAAATGTAATGGAACCAGCGCTGAGCATCTTCGAAACGTTGGTTTTTGCTCAGGCGATCTGCAACCAGTAAGGGGATGTGGAAAAATAACTCCCAATTATAAACAGAATATGTGCCTTCGAACGAAAAGTCAAACTGCTCATAAGGATAAGGGTCGTACCGATCTGCCGTATCTCGCCATACATTTAACGTTGGCCCAAAATCACGAAATCTTTGATCATCGCGGTTTGGCAGTAACTGGCCGGCTGGATCATAAAGTTGCCCTTCTTTGTAAAGCTGCCTGTAAATTTTGAAATCGGAAGCCGGTCTGTTTAATAAAGTTTCTACCCCGTTTACACTGAACCGCTTCACCATTTCGCAGAAATATGGATGATAGAAAGTCTGGAATTGATACTTTTGAACAGGAAGGGAAGGACGAAGCGGTCTTCTACCTACCGGCAACCATTCTGTCCTCGCAGAAACAAGATAGGAGCGTGATTCGATATCCAAAAAAAATGGTTGTGGAAAACTGAGTTGCCGGAAGTGAGCCGCTGGAAGAATTCTAAATTCCTGATCCTGCAAATAAACGGACCTGGTATCATCAAGCAGTGTATCGGGCCTTCCATTATCTCTAATTTCATCAATCCTTTGCCTGAGGCCAGGTAGCAAGGAAGCAAATACTGCAGCTACAAATATTCCAAAAATAAAGGCCTCTCCAATTATATCTTCTACAATTTGTGGTAGCGTGGCATCAAGGTCAGTAATTTCATCATTAGTAGTATGATAATTGATTAGCAATCGCGTCTCTTCTGGATCAGTAGCGACAAAATTCATGCTTATTGCTTCTGAACCAGCGGGATGAATTAGTATTCGTTGTGCCTGCGATCGGAGTAATACAAAAAAATCAAGGTCTTCACTACAAAAATTCAGAATAAAACCGCTGCGGCCTACACTATAATGATCCGGTTTCATTCCACCCGTACGCATCTTTTCATAAACCCAAATTTTCGGACCTTCTGCGTCAAATCTAAAGGCAAAATCTTCTTTCATCAATTTGGCTCTAATTAGCCTACCTCTACCTACTTTTGCGGCTTGCCATATGCCCGCCCTGTACTCGCTCCATGCCATGCTAATTTGCCATTTCTTGTTTGTGTCAGGGCCGAATTCCAAAAACTTGGGCCAAAATAATGATAACCGCCCGTTGTAGACAATGAGAATTATATGGTCGCCCTCAATACTCTGATCGATCTTATCCCATGCAGTCCAGGTACGATCAGCCAAGCGCTTACAGTAATAATAAACAGGTGAATCACTATAAGAGCGACCTACGACATGAAGCACTTTCTCTCCACTTTCTTTCACTTCTTCAAACAGACCCCTGATATCCAGCCTGTCCACGTCGTCGAGTTTGGCAAAGTAGTTCCGGTAGGCCCGGTCAACGCTTTCATTGGTGACCTCATCCTGCAATAAGTCATTTTCCAGCTCTTTAAAAAACGGGCTCTTGTCGTCCCGCAATTCGGGCTCTATCCAGTTTTCGGGATAGAGAAATACTTTGCGGTTGGCTTCCCAAACGCGGTAATTCTTCATCCACAGCCATTGCTTCCAGTGGGCTGATTCCCTTGAAGTGCCTAACTGTACCCAGGGTTCGAGGTTCATCAGGCAACGCTGAACGAATAATTGGATGGCTCCACTGGCTTGAACCATACGGGAACTGAGCTGACAGGCGCTCATCTCTGTATCAATCAGGAAATGTGCATAAAGACGATCTACGTTTTGCCATCCCTGGTTAGTAATTAGCCATGCCACCAGGGCATTACGCTTACTTTCCCGCAGCCGGTCATTTCCCGGCGTCAGCGCATTATACCAGTCAGCATCAACAGGAAAACGTTGCCGGGCAATCGCCTCAAGGGTATTACGCAATTCGATATCTGCCGGAGGCGGTTCAGTTATTAAATTTTGCAAAGTTGGCAATGATATACTTCGCTGTCTCAGCCAGTTTGTCGCAGTCCTGAGCAAGGCATAAGTTTCAGGCTGGCCATATTCAGGTTTGGCAAATCCGAAAGAGAGGCTTAATGATTCGAGCATTTCTGAAGGTTCCTCCCCCTCTTGCTCTTGTTGCCAGCCAGTGTTGCTGGCAACGGTTTCAAGCAGGCTGCCGACACCCGTAAACTGAACGTCAGGGTCAAGGGCCATTTCAAGAAACTGAAATAAAGTCTTGTCTGCTGCAGGCAATTGTCGCTGGATAATTTTTGCCCGCATCAATGCCAGCCATTCTGTAAAGGTAGCATTGCTATCTTCGGCGACGGGTAAATCGCTCAGGTTATTGGTGAATGGTAAATCGTTCAGGTTAGGAAAACCCAGGACATTTCCTTTATCCCGGATGAATGTCAGCTCTTCAGGTGTAATTTTTAAAAGCTGAATCAGCCTTACCGACTTTGAAATCCTGATAAGAATTTTCTCCGCCGGGGTGATGACATCAGATAATAACCCGGTCACAGGAACAGGCAGCGGTACGTCGCTTCGTCGCCGGATAAGTGCAAGAAAATCTTCGATGGCGGGAGCGGACTCAGTGCCAACAGCATGCAGCATGGGGGGAACCAGAATGTTTCCTTCACCATCCACTTCCGGTAGAATAAGCTGACTAATGATTCCAGGACTGCAATTGAGCGCGGAAGATATTTGTTCGACCACTGCCTGTATGGCCTTTTGCCATTTAGCATGTTCCTTGCTGAAGGCTTCAGTGAACCTGCTTTCAAACAATTCTACTGTGTCAGCAACTACCCCGTGCGAAAGTGTAACAGGAAGCTGAGGAAATATCCTGACGGCTTCTTCATACGACGGTAATACCAAACCTGCGAACAATGACACAGCTATTCCTGATGCTATGCCTACACCAGGGCCGGACTCAATCCGTGGTTTTGCTCCGGAAAACAAGCTTTCTAATTGGGTTGCCAGCAACACGCTAAATTCATTCACATACATATTACGCTTTGCCTCTTCCATTAAGTTCAATAAACCGCCAAACAATACGGCGGCATTTTCCACCGCTATTTCCGTAGCATCCGCAACTAGATTTAATCCCGTAGCCGGAAAATCCGTATCGGACCGCAGCATGCCATCATAGAGATTTTGAAGCGAAGCCGTTTTCATAGCGGTTGTAGGCTCAAAGACCGCCGGGGTAAGATCCTGGTGCCGCAACAGATATCGGAGTTCGGTAAGGTCCAACCCTGATTCGATAATTGTGTCGTATTGATCCAGCAGCCTGTTAAGCATATCCAGGTCGAAGGGATTATCGGCATTGTCATCAAATGGATTTATTCCGCTTAATTCAATCATATATCCTAACTCTAACCGGGTTGTACCAACTGCCGGTGCCAGCCGGAGCAGATCCTTCAGCCCGGCAGCTTTCTCAACAGAAATATGAAGGCGGGCAGCTAACCGGATCAGTTTTGATAAATCCACCAGGTCAATATCAGGCGACCATGTTGTGCCGGATGAAGTATGCATTAATCCCCGCACCATCAGCACTTCGCTTAGTGTTTCCACAGTCCATCCCAAACTTTGCTGTAATCGTATGAAGCGATGGATCAAATCGAAAACCAGGTTACGCTTTACCGGATCTGTATTAATCAGCATAGGGTCCGGTCCGGCCCAATAAACCAACTGGTCATCAGCCATACTGCATGGATCGCTGCCGCGGTCAATAGAAAGCTGGAAGCGGGCAAAAAACCGGCAAGTAATAAGCTGTTCCAGCGCTTCGTAGTCCAGGCCTGTGCGAGCCAGGATCTCCGGCACCTGTTGAATAATTTCTATAGTTCTATCTGTACCCGTAATACCCCAAATGACTGCCAGTTCTGTATCACCGGATAAGCGATTTGTTATCAGATTCCAGGTAGTTAAACTTAGCCCCAGGTGTGCACGTGCTATTTTCACTTCGTCGTGACGGAATAATTCGAATATTTCATGAAGCGTTACATTGCTCATCTTAGAAAACGACTTTATCTCTTCATGCTGAAGATCGAAAGGCAAGATCCAGGGATAGGTGGCTGTTTTAAGAATGTCATAAGCCGGCAAATGCAGGTGAGCCGGTGCGGCACGCAGCCTGGCTTTATCCGCTTCTGTTGATCCTTCTGTCTGGTAAAATGGGCGAGCGCCTGGTGATACCGTGAGCGATACCTGCAATTCCAGTATTTCATTCACCAGGTCAATATAAGGTAGTGGCGTATTGGCGTTCTCACAATTGAGCAGGAGGTGAACCAAATCTGGCCTGCGCCCCAGCAATACATCCTGGATACGACGGACATCGCTTGTCCTGGGAGCTTTTTTAAGAAATTGCAGCAGGTCAACCAGGTAGGCTGCCGGGCTATATACAGAACGGCAATGCGGGCAAGAACAACTGCTTAAAGTACCAAACAGCTTTGCCCAATCTGGCAATTCACCCCCTGATGTTAGCCGGGGCAATGCGGCTGGTCCATGAATAGTAAGGTCGCGGATGTAAATTCCTTTAATATTGCTTGCATCCACAAGAGCTCCAGCCTTTAAGAGAATTTCGTTGGCTACCGATTCGCCGCCAATTGCAAATATTACATTAAAAACTTCATCCGGATTGGCATTATTAATCTTAAATGCTGAGTCAAAACCCTTACTGATCAGGCCCTGCATCAAGGCAAACCGGTTACGGTCCGGCGTCACCTTGGCGATGCGCTGGAAGGTCTTCAGCTTGCCAGCCAGGAGGTCCAGGTCTTTCACTTTTGTAAGATCAGCTTGCTTTTTAAAATAGCCTTCCAACGGGGTGTAGAGGAGATCGAAAGAGGGGTTATCTGCAAAAAAATTGTTGACATCGTCATCGCCCAGCAAAGGGTCTGCCGCCAGGCGGTTGGCAATAACAGCGGTTGAAAAAGCCATTTCCACCCGGAAGGCGATTTCCTCTGCAAAATCCTGGTGTGTTTTAAAACCGGGGGGCAGGTCACCTGCCGGAGATTTTGTTGCTATATCTTCCCAATCTACCCGTGTTAGCTGCGCAAGATCACTGGCGGCGGTCCAGGATTTCTCCTTTCGTAACGTCTGTACTGAAAGCAGGGTGGGCATGTGTTCCAGCACAAGTGTGTTGCTTTCCAGGGTAAAGCGCGTCGTGTTTAGCTCTTCGGCTTCAATTTTGCCTTTGGTAGCCAACGCATCCCAAATGTCGTCGTTCCCTTCGTGTTGCAGCATGAAATCCACCACTGTAGCCTGTGTCTTTGAATCAAGGCCTGATGTAGATAACAGCACCCCAAGTGGTGCTGCATTGTTAGTATCCGTTTCAGGTATAAACGAAAAGGACAAAGCCAACTCTGCAAGCCTGGCCATGATAGCTTCTAGTTGTGCAGAGAGAATTGCCGGCATAATATTTCCTGCCAGTGCATTTGTAAGTGCCAGTCGCAAGCGGGAGGGCTTTTCTAAAAGTAGCCGGCGCAAATTCGCTGGAAGGCCATGGCGCAGGAGGCCATAGAAAACTGCCGGCGCAAGATTGTTATCTTTCGACCAGTTTCCATCAAGGCGGAGGTAGGTGAGACGTTCGGGCTGTATGCCGCTTTCATTGCTGAGAAAAGCAAGTTGCTCGTTGGTGAGTTGTTGAAATTCTACCCCATCGAGAAGTGGCTGTGTGTCATCCAGGTATTGTTCATATTCGGAAGGTCCGGTGAATCGCTCTGCGGGAATAGTAAGATCAATAGTTTCAACCGGGCCCGCATTGAATAAAATCGTCGAAACTGCCAACGCGGTGGTTTCAGTACCGAAGACCTTCACCAGTAAATCCGCCCAGCCTTTTTCTGCCCGGTTAAACTGGCCTGACTGGTAACTGACGATGTAGTATCCCTTGCGGTCGGTTTCGCATTCTCCCAGCAACTGTTCGGAATTCAGGTCCCGATCGTAAACTGCCACACGCACATCCGCTGCCGGTGTACCATTAGCCAGGCGCACCATGCCGGAGACCTGCCGTAACGGTTCGGCTACTTCTACCTGCAGGATTACATCATAATTTGTGCGTTGCAAATCAATGATGGAAAAGTCTGTCGGCAACACTTCCCCTGCAGTATCTTTCACAAAGAAAAGGACGGTGATCTTTGCATTGGCCGGCAAACCCTGCCAGAGATTGTCATCGAATAAAACCCGGAACTTGCCATCAGCTTCTATTGCAAGGTTCCGCGTTGAACGAGGGCTTTTGTATTGGAAAATGACAGTTGGATAAACATTTACCAGGGTTTCGTTGGTGGTTTTGTTGACTACCTGCCCTTCGATTTTGTAATTAGGCATGGGGTGAGTTTTATTTTAATAATTTATAATTTTAATGTTGGTTCTCTTAACTGGCACAAACGGACGCTTGCGCTAAAAAAGGGTTGTGCAACAGGCACGTCCGCTTGCGCAAAAAAAAGGGAATATTTTTTCATTTCACTTATCACCTTTACCAACGCCCCATTTTGCATAAACCCAGTTATGGCATTTAAAACGGCCGCTGATAACGTATGATTTAGATACTTGCTTTGCCATGATCTTTTTATTTAATCTATTATATTGTTTATGTAGGGGCTAAACTTTATGTAAAGGGGTGTAAAATGCATAAGCGAGACGCTTTCCAATTGAGGGAATTTTTGCATAATGAGTTTATTTTAATGTTTTAAAATTTTATTGTTGATTCCTTAACTGGCACAAGAAGCCATTTCACTTTATCCTAACCTTATTCTCGCGTCAGTTGAGGGAACATGACATTTTATCTCCTTGAAGTACGCCTGCCTGAGAGAACCTCTCTTCTGCTAGGAAATAATACCCAAGACGAGCCCGCACGAGCGGGATGACCATGACCACCTAACTCCTCGCCGGGATCTTCATCTACATAAACCCTATATCTATCGTCAAGAGCACCCATTGTTCCGAAGTATCCTAATCGTTTTGCAATACCCGGGTGACTGCGAATTGCAATATCAACATCATCTACAGTTCGTTCTTCCACATCACTCCTTCCTGCCGTTGCAAGTTCACTTATTGTTGAATCTGAAGTTCTTAAAGGATAGAGATAATCATTTAAAATAAAGTGATCTGTTTCGTGTAAGAACAGCATGGTGGGACTAAAAGCTGCAAGTGCTCTTTCGCTACTGCCTTCTATAGGACTTACCCAATAGGTAGTTCCATCAGCATTTGCTTGTTGTAAATTGAATGAGAATGGATTTACACTTAGAGTCAAGCCAGTCCAATCAACACGCATGAAAAGTAAGTCTTGTTCAGCTCCATGAGTATTTGTTACTAAATGAACAACTTCTCCGTCACTAATTTCTGACATCAATCGGGCTCGTGCTACAAGCCAAAAATTTATACTTTCATCTTCTCTTTCAGTAATCGCAGCTTCCGTACTTCCAGTCATGCGACTTCTGATATTCTCTCTAATCAGGTCGACTGCATTATTGTATGCTTCATCCCAAAGTTGCGTCTGCTCTTCCGTAGAATTTCCCAGTAAGCGTAATGTATTCCTATCATCACTAATTGTTGTTTCTATTCCAAAGTACTCTCGTAGCTCAGTTTGCATTTGCTCGAGCATTTGTCTACCGCTCTCGAGAAGTTCCCCTTCATCAGCAATGATGGTTTGATCTGCTGATGTCCTATCAAATTCACTACCAACTTGAATGGTTAGGCCATCTTTGCCCGTAGTATCAATTGAACTAACTGGATCATTACTAACATATTCATATACGTTCACCCCATCCCCAATCCCAATCGGATCAGTACTTACCCACCTTCCCAGCCAAGGCAAATAATACCTCGCCGTATGATATGCCATTTCCGTTTCTTCATCCCGTTCCATCCCGGTGTACCGGTAGCGTTTGGCCGTGGCTTTTATAGCAGCATTTGTAGCGTGGTAAGCAGTAGTACCATAAGGGTGACATTCTTCATAAGAGATTATGTTGCCGACACCATCGCATTCCAGGCCAACCGAGCCTAAGTGGTTACTATATTGGTATTTGTACAGCAGGCCCTTATCCAATAAATTACTATCTGTTTCCTTTACATGCTCTACTATTAATATACGCTGGTCATCTACAAACAGGTGGTGGGTTTCTATTTCTTCTGCGAGGGTGCTTCCCATCCATCGCCTGTATAGTTCCATACCACCGAGGTAAATTCTTTCTTCAATGGTTCCATCTAATCTTTCAATCCGTTTGCGGGTGCGTTGTTTGGCGGTATCGTAATTGTAAAATACCCGTCCGCCGCCACCCAGGTTTACGGTATGTATCATATCCCGGTAATCCCATTGCATGTGGTAGGTGTCCGGCACATTAGCGAGATTTTGCATACTGCCATGGGTGTCGTACGCATATCGTACGGCGTTTAATTCGTCATTACCGATCCAGGTAAGCAGCAGCCTGTTGCTTCCGGGTGCATAAGCGTAATTTCTTGTCCAGTTGCCACCAACGGCGATATGTTGCATACGCAAGATATTACCCACGCCATCGTAGGTATATATTTGGCTGTAATTGCGCAATGTCTGGCCTTCTACCGGAAAATTTATGGGAACCTGTGCCTCCGCGAACTGGCCCGAAGCAGCATTGGACTGGTAATTTTCCCTGCCCTCCGCTTTTATCAATCTATACAAGGCATCATAAGTGTAACGGCTCCTGGGTTTTACCTGCTGGTTGTTGAAAAACACCAGTTCGTATGCTTTGTCAAGTACTTCAGTAATATTACCCGACGGGTCGTAAGTATAATACAGGTTCTGTAACAGGTTGGGATCTCTAAGGTTACCGGGGGCAGCAGGGCTGGTACGGGTTGTTCTTAACTGTTTTAACCGGAAGGTCCTGTCATCATAATGATAGCGGGTAGTGGTTCCATTGCCATATTGCATGCGGGTGCGCTGGCCTTTTACATTGTATTTAATATTCAGCACCGCTTTCGTTGGCACTCTGTTTACGGTCAACACTTCACTTTTTAACACACCTCTCTGATTGTATCGGGGCGTATAGGTTGCCGGTATGGTTCCTGTGCGGTGCCAGTTTTCCAAAAATATCATCCGATTGAGCGCATCGTAACGGGTTCGCTGCACAAAGGTTTCTTCAGCAGGTATTTCCGTATTCCAGTCTATTAAGGAGGCGTCATAGGTTTCAGTTAACTGCCTTGTCGTTTCCAGCAAATTGCCTTTGAAATCGAAACGGATGTTGGTAACCAATCCCCCTGAATCATAATGTAGAAAAACCTGGCCTTTCAGATTTCTGGTGGGAGCATCTCCCTGCGTTTCCCCATAAACGATGCGTTCGATTATCTGCCAGGGTGCTTCATTAATTTTTATACTTTGTTCTAAAGGACGGCGCAGGGGATCATAGTCTGTATGCAGCACACGGTATTCATGGACAATATCGCTTTCCGTAATTTTTTCGTTTTCGTCCCAGGCATAAAATGGGTGTCCCTCGGCATCTGTGATCATCCATCTGTCGCCAGCGTCCATGCTGTGCTGAAAAAGCAGGTTGCCCGCTATGTCGTAGCAAGGGGAATAATCCTCAACGGCCCCCGGCGTGTTGATGTATTCCATCACCCGGTTCCCACGGGCATCCTGTATCCACAAGGGTTTGCCTTCGGTATCCAGTTTGGTATAGGTTACGTACTTTTCTTCAGTGGTAATTTCCTCACGTTGGTATTTATTGTGCGTTATGGCTATCACATCCCTGCCCAGGCTGTCGAAATGGATAACTGCAGGCGTATCCGCATGAATGGCAGATATGGATGCAGCCGTTTGTTGCGCAGCGGTACCGGCACTGTTTTCAATATACCAACCATTACCAGGTTCGAGGAGGGTATCATTTGCGTCAAAAGTTTTACTGTACCAGGGAGAAAATTCCACCCTGCTATAAGTGCCGTCCGGCATTTCTGTTCTTATCGTTCTGCCCGCAGCATCGTAATATATAATAGGTGTTACGCCCACTTCAACAGGTTCTTCAAATACATGCCCGTTCGGGCTAAAGTAGGGTTCGTATTGCTTTACAGGCTTTCCCTTATTGTTCAGGATGGTTTTTCCGTTGGCAATCCATCGCAGTGAACCACCCTGGGTTTCGGGTTCGGCCTGCACTTTTTTTACCAACACATTTCCCGATCCGTTAGAATATTCAAAACCGGCCTGCAGCGGGCTATTTTTTCCGCCCTGGTTCAGATGGATTTCCCGTAGCAGCCCGGCAGCGCATGGAGGATGATTTCCATACTCCATATTTCCATCTTGATCGGCCTGCTCTCCGAAGTAATAGAGGTGACTGGCGGTGGCATTGCCCAATAAACGCCTGGCTTCCGTTTCATCATATTCCCCTGTAAAAAAGCGGATGATTGTTTCCCGGTCCGGGTGAAGGAGTGTATTGTCAAATCCTATCAAATTATCAGCTTCACCTTCCTTGCCCAAAAGGGCCATGGCCGTAGGCATGCCCAGTATATCGAAGATCACTTCGGAGGCATTTCCATTGATATCTATCATGCGGCACGGTGCCAAAACGCGGTAATCAAAATTTTTAATTTCCGTACTGTTACCAATCGCATCGGTTGTAGATTGAACATACATGTCCAACGGGTCATATTCCAGCACGGTGGTATTGCCAAATGGATCCGTATATCTTTCCGGTAAATAAAAATGATCGGTAGCATCGTCGCTGAACCCTGCAATACCCGAACGGATCCAATGCTGTCCGGTAGTATCCATATCCGGAAACCGGCCTGCCAAATCCCCTTCATTTACATAGCCGCTGCTGTCGGCATCATTCAAATCTGTAATGACCTCCGCAGACAATTGACCTGGTTTGAAAACAGCATCCAGCAACCCGCTTGTAAGGGCAAGTTTATAATTTTCGTAAGGCAGACCTAAGGAACTTATTCGTGCCCAGGGCAGCGGGGTAATGAGGTCATCTGAAAAATAAAGTATCCTTGCCCATTCCACACATCTTTTTTGCGGGTTTGTACGATTGGGTAAAATATGATAAGGTATCTCTTCTATGGCTTCGGCGATATGGAGATTTCTTAGCTCTGCAATAGAAAAATAAAATCCTTCAACAGGGTGAATACCCGTTAGTTCATACGTTTTTGCCTCACATGGCAGCCGGAGGCGATACTGATTGGCTTCAATAATATCCTGTGTGAAATGATTTTTGGAAAATACCAATAGTGATTCCTGTTGCACTTCGGCAATTAATTCCAAAGTACCGGCAGGAAGCCCTTCTTCTTCGTGTCGCAGAATCCTTGGGTACGCAATGGCAAGGCTTTCTAAGGGATTTCCATATTCGTCCGATTTTAAATTGAAAGAATGGGATATGCGAGGGTCAGGCAATAAGGGGCTGTTGCGCAGGGCCAATTCATAATTGTACGTGATCGCTTCGCTTTCTGTAACCTGGAAGACGGCAAACTTATTTTCGCCCATTGGCTGCAAGCGCCCGATATGACAGTTATGATAGGCCGTGGAGTAGAGTTTTATCGGGGTCTCTACGCCAAGCGAAAAATCTTTTACATCCAGTTCAAATATTTCCTGTCGAAGCACCATGCCTTTACAGGCTCTCAGTGCTTGCGGCCATTCGTCTGCCGACAGGTATTGATCTTCCAGATCAGGCGGTGGCAATACCTTCTCCCGGAAATAATTCGCTTCCGGTGTGAAGTACTCGGATTCAAATTGATTCAAAATACGATGACGACCTAAAAATGCGCCGGTGTGGTACCAGGTAATGGTTTTTACGGGTGGCTGGTATAAAGTAAGATCATCTATAATAAAAGGGCTTTGGCTATTGCCTGAAGCAAAGGTGTCAAAGTCTTCCGCATCAATTTGTTCTACCCTTCCAAATCCCCTGAACTCCCTTTCGGCATGGTCATAATATCCGTGGTGATATGACATTCGCGAAGTAAAAGTGGTCTTAGTCCATTTATCGTGGGTAATGGTCTTCGTTAGCAAATGAACAGGAAAATGCAATTTGGTAACCCAGGGTCTCCCTGCCTTTTTATCATCAATATAAAATTTGGTGGAAGGCGTATATTCCATACTTACTTCCTTTCCCATATTATTTTTATAAGAAACCATAATGTGTGGTTTCTTACTGTTCATCAGGTCAATATATCTTAAGGGGGCGTATGCATCTTTCATAAGCTGGCTTGACCATACAATACAGGCAACGCCATTGCCCAATAAATCGGTAACGGTTATTTTGGAGGCGGAATGTATTTCAGGAAAAGCATCTATTTCGAATGGAGCAGTATCGAAGCGGTTACCGCTGAGATTTTTCCAGCAGGTAAATTTATTTTTACCGAGATAAATAATGTCGGTAGTGCCGGAACCGTCTATATCCGCTAAGCGAAGGAAGGAAGGATTGAAAGCATCAGGATAATCAAAAACCGGCGCATTGTCCATGGCCACCTTTGTACCAAATTTGCCATAGCCGAGATTGGGCCAATAACTGGTTTCCCCATTCCTGATCCTTACGATATCAGACAGGCCGCTTCCCGACATATCGGCAAGAAAAATAGTTTGTTGTTGATCTGCGAATATAATAGCAGGCCCGGCTTCATCATCAATAGGCTTTACTGTCTGGTGCGCCTGCGAAAAGCCTTCTCTGCCTGCCGATGGGTACCAGGTAAATGCAGTTTCTTCCGAAATCACCACATCGGGTTTACCGTCTCCGTTCAGGTCCAGCATCCGGGTATTTCCATCATTAAAAGCTATGTTAGGCATAGCATGAAACGAACGGAATCCCTGCCATTCATTTTCATCATCCAATTCAAAAAATCCTGTAGGTTCATTGCTAAAGCTTACCAACTGTTTTCCTCCGTCCGCATCCAGGTCTGCCAGTTGCAAAGCAGAACCCAGGCCCATAAAAGATGGTTTAGGTGTTACCAATTTTGCCTGCTCAAATTTTCCGTTCCCAAGGTTGTGTTTATAATACCATCCATTGGCCTGTTCGGTTAAAATACCATTCAATCCTTCGTTATATAAATCTGTGAATTGATATTGCTGTTCATCCAACCCCACGGGAGCATGAACCAAATCTTCTGTAGCTATCGTTTTTACTTCCTTATTCCAATCGTGCGCCTGGTAAGTAAACTCCATAGGAGGAAGTTGCTTTTCAGAATAAGTGCCATCGTTTTTTTTGATATAGCCATGCACATGTATCTTTCTTAGAAAAGTGAAATCTTCTTCAACGTTGGCAGCATATTCAAAATTGAGTGACCTTACTAAACCTTCATATTCATTTGCTCCATTAAAATGATGGAAAAGCAATACTCTTTTGCATAGTCTTGTTGTTCTAATTTCAAAGCCTGATTTGTAATCTGAAAAAGCATCAGGCCTGTAGTCCCAGTCATTTACTTTATCAACATAGTCATCTGCTTTCAATGTTCCGTAATCAAAAACAGTTGAAAAAAAATAATCAGTATCCATTGGGAAGCCATCGCCAAAGTTTTTGTATGGAGTTTTATTTCCGTAAAGAACTTTCTCTAAATAAGTGTTTGTATAAGTGATTTTTCCGCTTACTAACCGATTCCTGTTATTCAATAAAGAAGTATCAAAACCCTCTTCATCCTCAGGTTTATAAATAAAATGCGAGCAATTTCCTTTATCATCAAAAACAAATTCAGGCAGCCACTCATAAATT
Organism: Ginsengibacter sp.; assembly: GCA_039931355.1. Classification (GTDB taxonomy): domain Bacteria; phylum Bacteroidota; class Bacteroidia; order Chitinophagales; family Chitinophagaceae; genus Ginsengibacter. The sequence continues at coordinate 17,809 of JBDTSD010000031.1, read as the reverse complement.
CTGTTTTCATCTTTTGGATCTGCAATTCTTGAACCGGCGCTCCAACCAAAAAGAGTAGTTACATTGTCCCTGGTGATGACTCTCCATTTTATTTCACCTGAATTTTTACTGCTCCATCTTTCTATCCGTGCAAACAAACCCTCAATTCTTGGTTTATAGAACCTGGTGGTAAACAGGCCATCAATTGAGTCCTTCTCATTAATTATATATTCACCATCAGCACTTATTGAAAAACTGCCGTCTGCTTCCTTTTTAAATTCGGGAACCAAATCTTCGGCTTCAGAAAAGAGAAAAGTATCAGAGTCAATTCCGTCAAGATATTGGGGCAGACCTTTATCAGTTTTTCGTTTAATTGAAGATAGACCAAGGTTCCATCCCAGGCCAAAAATGCCATTTCCACCACCCGAGTTATAAGATAAATTCAATGATGGTGTCGCGCCTCGTGCAGGCGAAAATGGAAGTGGAATTGAAAATGATGCTGTGCCATTTACCGCGTTTACAGAAAATTTCTCATCTATTCCCTTTATAGCTCCGCCACCCTTTGGCAAAGAAATGGAAGGAACTTCAATGGCATTTGATTTGGTTTTGCCACCATCAGTTTTAAGAAAGCTGGAAGAAGAATTCTTAGACTCCGCACTTGACGTGGAATTAGATACACGATTGTTGTAATCAGGCATGGCAAAATTGTTGGGGTTACAATTTTACATAGAGGGCAGATTTGGCTGAGTGGAAAATCAAAAGAGAACTAAAAGTAGAAAAGAGATTTGAAGAAAACAATACCATAAAGAAATAACGGACATTATCTTCACCTTCGGAGTCTTATTGAACTTATCAATATTAGTATTTAATAAGCTTAACTTAACATATGTATACATATTCAAGCTTTACACTGACGTGTAGGTTAAAAAGGAAAATTTATTTACATTATTTAATATTTGCTTCGTGACATTTCAAAACTTTTAAAAACATTTTGCAACAAGCATTGGAAAATTGCTACGCTAATTCAATAAAACTAATCTAAGAGACACATTGTTCTTGAGTAAAAGTTCAGAATGGCCTAGGGTAGGAAAATTGTTCGGAAGATTTCTGAATGTGTCAATCAGACTGTCAATCTTAATTTATAATGTGTTGATTATCAACATTATAAGTAGTCCCGACAGGAATCGAACCTGTATCTAAAGTTTAGGAAACTTCTATTCTATCCATTGAACTACGGGACCAAAAGGTTTGCGAAATTAATGTTTTCATTTTAAAAAACTACTCCGCGGCAACTTACTCCTATGGGCGAAATAAAAAAATCCGGCAACACCAGCAGCCGGATTTTTTTACGATTTTATTAAGATTATAGTGTTGACATGTCAATCACAAACCTGTAACGTACATCGCCTTTCAGCATACGCTCGTAAGATTCGTTGATGTCTTTTATATCAATCACTTCTACATCGCTGACTATATTATGCTCTGCACAATAGTCAAGCATTTCCTGTGTTTCAGGTAAACCGCCAATTAATGAACCGGCAATGGTTTTCCTTTGAAATATAAGGTTGAAGGCTGGTATTTGCGCTGGCGTTGGAGGCGCACCCACACAAACCATTTTACCATCTCTTTTAAGCATACCGAGATAAAGATTATAATCGTGTTCCGCAGAAACCGTGTCCAATATAAAATCATAATAGCCAGTAACACTTTTTACCTGCTCGGGATCTGATGTTAGAATAAATTTGTGAGCCCCCAGCTCTTGCGCATCTTTTTCCTTTGATGGTGAATGGCTAAGCATGGTAACTTCTGCACCAAATGATGCGGCAATCTTTACTGCCATGTGCCCCAGGCCACCAAGGCCCACCACACCTACTTTATCACCTTTTTTTACGCCCCAATGTTTTAATGGAGAATAAGTGGTAATCCCTGCACAAAGTAAAGGAGCGACCCCTTCAAGCGGCAGCTTCTCTGAAACTTTTAGAACAAAATCCTCATGCGCTAATATTTGCTTAGAGTAGCCGCCGTACGTAATTCCACTGCCATCTTTTTCCTGTCCGTTATACGTTCCTACCCACCCCCTTTCACAATATTGTTCTAATCCTTCTTTGCAGCTATCACATTCGCGACAGCTATCTACCAGGCAACCGATACCAACAAGGTCACCCACTTTGTATTTAGAAACTTTATCTCCTGTTTTAGTTACCCGCCCTACAATCTCATGGCCAGGCACTACAGGATATACCGTCATGCCCCATTCATTTCTGGCAGTATGAAGATCACTATGGCAAACACCGCAAAAGAGAATATCCACTTGCACATCATGGGGTTTGGGATCTCTTCTTTCAATGTTAAATGGCACTAGTGGAGCTGTTGCTTCCTGCGCCGCGTATGCTTTTGTTTCTGACATTATTTTTAAATTTTTATTTGTAACAAAATTACACATTAAAATGTTTGAGGCTTGAAGCAAACTGTTGTGAATTCTCCGGCTTTACAATCCGTGTATATTTGCGGTCAAATTTAAAAATATGGCTTTGCTTTTCGAACCCCTAAAAATCCGTGATATTGAATTGAAGAACAGGCTGGTGGTTTCCCCAATGTGCGAATATTCAAGTGAAGATGGCTTTGCCAACGATTGGCACCTCGTTCATCTTGGCAGCCGGGCTGTAGGTGGTGCAGGGCTTATATTTACAGAAGCGACTGCTGTTTCTCCCGAAGGCAGGATAACCCCGGACGACCTGGGTTTATGGAAAGATCAGCATATTGAATTTCTTAAACGGATTACCACCTTTATAATACAACAGGGCGCGGTGTCAGGTATTCAACTGGCACATGCAGGTCGTAAAGCCAGCCATTTCAGTCCCTGGAAAGGTGGAAAAGCTCTTGGCGAAAATGAAGGAGCATGGCAAACACTGGCGCCAAGTGGATTAGCTTATAAAGAAGGCGAACCCCTGCCTAAAGCGATGAGTAAAGATGATATTCAACAATTAATGAAAGATTTTACCTCGGCTACAGAGAGATCTTTGAAAGCGGGGTTTAAAGTAATAGAAATTCATGCTGCACATGGCTATCTTATCAATGAATTTTTATCGCCCTTGAGCAATCTTCGAACGGATGAATATGGAGGATCTTTTGAAAATCGGATTAGAATATTATTGGAGATTGTCGCCGCAATAAGGAGTGTAATTAAGGAAGAAATACCGCTCTTTGTTCGCATCTCAGCAAGCGATTGGGTAGAGGGCGGATGGACAATTGAAGATTCTATAGTGCTGTCAAAAGTTTTAAAAACAAAAGGCGTTGATCTTATAGACTGTTCTTCCGGGGGCGTTTCACATGAACAGAAAATTCCGGTAAAGCCTTTGTACCAGGTACCATTTTCAGAAAAAATTAAAACAGAAGTTGGCATGCTTACAGGAGCTGTCGGTTTGATAACAACTACAGAAGAAGCGGAAAAAGTTTTACGAGACAAACAGGCTGATCTTATTATAATGGCAAGGCAATTTTTACGTGAGCCCTATTTTCCCCTGCACGCAGCAAAGGAACTTGACGCAGATGTTACATGGCCAGTGCAATATGAGAGAGCAAAGAAATAGTTTTTCTCTTCTCCATAAGCATAAAAAAAGCTCCTGTGCAGGAGCTTAGATAATTTAAGTTCGATAAAAGAAATTATCTCAAAGTATCCTTTTTATCTTTTTTGCGCCCGATGATATAACCACCTGCTGCACCCACGGCTGCACCAATAGCTGCACTCTTAACTTTCTTTTTACCGATAATAGCACCGCCAATAGCTCCGGCACTTCCGCCAATTACCGCATCTTTGGCTGCATTGCTCCATCCTTTTTTCTTCTCTTCTACCGGTGCCGCAACAGGTTCAGTAGTTGTGGCGGTGGTAGAAGTGGATGCTGCAGGCGCTGTAGTTACGGGGACCGGAGCCGCCGTTACTGGCGCTGTAGTATGATGTGTAGTAGTAGTAGCTTTCTTTGTTTCCACAGGCACCTCTTCTGTTATTACTGTCGCACCGGTATCTGTACTGGCGCTGTTATTAAAATTTGTTGTGGTGTCTGCCATTATTTCTGCCGGCGTTTCAGTGTCTTTACTTCCATTGCTACCGCATGCCGCAAGCATAAAAGGTATAGCAAGAGTGATCAATACTTTTTTCATAAAATGCTTTTTTTCTTTTTATTCGCAAAATAGAAAATATAATGCCATTCTTCCTTGAGAACATTAGTTTAACAATAAAAAGCAGAAGTTAAAAGTCTCCGGTAGCTCCACCACCGGCTCCCGACCCTCCGCCATAAAGTGTATTGCTTTCCACTTTTCTTCCTGTTCCAAATGTTTGTGCAATTATTAAAGCTTCAGCATTTAACAGGTTTTTGTCAGCAGGATGAAGATTTTGAAACGTATAACCATTCCTGGTAGTGCTTAGATACTTTATTAAAAAATAACTAATGCTAATTAATAATAGCCCCGCGATTAGCATAGCAATTTCCGTGGGTAATATTGCATGATAATATCGAATGGTAAATATGGTTGCAGCAATTAATCCCATACCTGTTCTTATAAAAAGAAAATCTTTTTTGAAGATCCCATATAAAACATAAAGAGGCGGAATGATGACCGTTAATATCCAAAAAAGCCAACCAAGGAAAATACCGTGATGCACAGAAAGGTGAAGGCCGAACATTTGATCGCTTACTTCTTTTACTACAAAATAGTTCGCCGATGCATAGAAAGAAACCAGGGTTAAAAACTTAACCGTATCTATAGCAAAAAGATAGTGTGCAATCCGTTCATTTTTTTCTATTTTTTTCAGTATAAAATAGACAATTGCGGATGCAGCCATCATTAGCAGTGGAGCCGTGGCTTTGGCTATTGCGCCAAGTTTCACATACAATAAAAAAGCAAAAATGAAAAACGCCAGGTAAAAAACGGATGCCATAAACGCATCTGTAAAACGCAGGCACAGCCAGAGAGAAAGTATAGTCGTGACAGCACTTATCAATATATAACTGCTATCGCCGGAAATAAAAAGTGCGCTTATGATGAGAATGATACAGGAAATCATTAAAGTATTATCCACACCCGCATTATAATATTTTTTTGATTTTATCATCAGTTCAAGAGCGACGTAGCAGGCAATACCCATCAGTAGCAAAAGGGTTATCAGTGCGCCATCATTATTTGTTCCAAAAAATAAGACAAATAAGAATGTAATGAAAAGGACGGCAACAAATGTGAGCACGCCCAATGCTAACCGTATAAAATAATTCGGTGTGTACAGTTTATCAGGATGCGCTTTTAGAATTCTGGCAAGGCTTTCTTCGCCAATGCACGAAGTTCTGAATGCTTCTGAAGCTTGTTGCTGAATAAGCCGGTTATCAAGATCGGTGGTATTATACGCCGTCATTTGTCTTAAGTAGTTTATTTAAATGAATAAGAAGCATTATCAGCCCGATACCGGAAAGAATAAAATAAAAAATGCCAAGATAAGCGGCACCTTCTTCTGCATTGCTGCTAAAAAGAAGCCGTACTACCACATAGCTTAGCCCGATGTATGCATACAGTATAGAGATAACGAGGAAATAAAATGACTTTTCTTTTAAAGCATTTATATAAAGAAAATAACAGGTAGCCAGCAGCGCAAGGAACCAAAGAAAATACAACTGCTCAAAATTAAACGTTGCAGCCAGTAAGGATATCAAAAAAATATGGCAGCCAAAATTTTTATATGTAAAATAAAAATGGGCTTTGATGTGATAATAAACTGAGGCAAAGGAAACAGTCACAAGAAGGGCTCCCAACACCAGTCCGGAAAAAATCAGTCTCGTACTTCCAAAGTCATTCGATCGTAATATTTGCAATGGTGTAACGGTTATGCCTACCCATGTAGCCAGGTTTACGATGGCAATGCTCAATACGCCCAGGTGATCAAAATAATAAGCAGCCGTAAACAATAGTACCATCGGAATGAAGGTAGCAAGCCCCCACCTGTTACCAAAAACATTGTATTCAAATTGCAAATACCCCACGAAAGTTAAAAGCAATAGACAACCTAACAGTAATATGTAATCGAACCAAATATTGATGGAGGTTATTTTTTCACGCGAATATTTTTGCGCATTTTTAGTACAATACCAAAAGCAGCCTGCACATAAGATTCCGATAGAAATAATGATGACGCTATGGCCAATAGTATCTATGTTTTCATAAACGAGAATTCCCAAAGCAGTTGTAAGCAACACAATTCCGAGGTATAATAACATACGCAGGTCCCAGTGAACTGATACCGGCTCAAATTCCTGCGATACTACCTTTTCAAATTCTGAGTGGGTAATTAACTCTTCATGAAGCAGTTTTTGAAAAATGCGTTTATCCATTCCGAAATATAGCTGGATTAAAAACAGCATCAAAGAAGTAAAAAAATATTTCCAGGAATTCAATTGGTGGCATTTAGCAAAGAAATATGTATACCACCAAAATTTATTTCTTTACCCAAAAAAATAAACCTTTCATCTATACAAGAATAAATGAAAGGTTTATTAAAAATTGCTTCAAAAAAAGTTATCGACCTTTTTTCTTATCAATGCCTTTACCGATAATATATCCGCCTGCAGCTCCCGCTACACCGCCTATAACAGCACCCTGCACTGGTTTTTTCTTACTAATAATTGCACCACCAATTGCACCCACACCGCCACCAATTACAGCGCCTTTAGCTGCAGAGCTCCAACCTTTTTTCGCTGTGGTGGTTTGAGTAGTAGTTGTTTGTGTGCCGTTATTTACAGGTGTGGTATTAGTACTGGTTGTTGTTGTACTGCTTGATGTACTTTTTACCGGCACCACACTATGTGGTCTTGGGCTTGCAGTCACTGGTTCTGTTGCAACTTCCATATTACTTGTGTCAGAATACATATCGTTAGTATATGCGCTGGAATCAGACATTAGCTGTATATCTCTTGTATCAGGCTTTTTGCTATTGCAAGCGGCAAAAGCCGTTATAGTCGCAAAAGCAAGTAATATGTTTTTCAAATTTTTTAATCTAAGTTTCATTTTTTTTTGTTTTAAAGTTTTGGAACAATTAATATTAGTTATCTATAACGGTTATTATGGCATTTTGGTACAATGATGTGAATATTGTGCCACGATTGGCTATTTTAAGTTAATCCCCTTGAGGCAGGTAACTTATAAGAAAAACTTCCCATTCGTATAATGAACGGGAAGCATTATTCTTATAGTTTCATTTATTTATTGCATCACCAACCTGTTATTTTTTTTGTCAATGTCTTTACCAATAATATAGCCACCTGCTGCTCCTACCACGCCGCCAACTATTGCACCAAGACCTTTTTTCTTGCTGATGATTGCACCGCCGATTGCTCCTGCGCCTGCGCCTATTGCTGCGCCTTTAGCGGCAGAGCTCCAGCCTTTTTTCTTTTCGGTTTGGGTGGTTGTTGCTACAGGCTCTTCAGTTTTTCCGCCGGCGGTACCTGCCTGCATAGTTCCATTATCACTTGTGGTAGTGGACGGTACAGTATTAGGAACTTCGGTTGCAACCGGAGGAGTATATACTGTTGGCTGGCTCACAGGTGCTGTGGTTATGGTTTTAGCAGGTGTATAAATTATCCGCCTGGTGATTGTTATCACCTGTGGAGCGGTCTTTACTTCTACGGCCGGTAAAGGCTGTGCAGCAACTGCCGCACTCGTATCAGCGCCCACATTATTTTGATAAGCAGAAGGATCGCTTAATAACTGGATATCTCTTGTATCATCTTTAGGCGTATTGTTGCAGGCTGCAAAGCCAGTGATAATTGCGATTGAAAGTAAAAAATTTTTCATGATGATTAGTTTAATTGTGAATGATTCTTTTCAATTATGGTTGCCCGATATACTAATAGAGTCATTATCGGAGACATGGTTTAACGTGGTTTTTTGTATTGGGATTACGTTAACAGCCCTGGTGTTTTTCACGACTATTCGTTTTTCATTATTAGAATAAACCATAAATAATTTTTCTTATAAGGCAACCTTTATCAATTTCCCCACGATTCTTTTAACAGTACTGTAAGTATTTATCAATTGTAAAACGATAGTCTTAGAGTTCATCACCGACGAATCTCCCGTTACCTTTTTTGAAAATAAAGGATGCCCTTTTGCATCTGTGAAGCTGTGCAATTAACTGCTTTTGAAAAGCCTTAAAAAATACTAAAACATCACATTTTCTTAAACCTTAAACTCAATTTTATGCAAAAGTTCATTCGGTTAAAAAACCGATGGTTTGTTATGACCGTTCTGCTGTTTTTAATGGCAATTATTTTGGTTATTCCCGGTTGTAAAAAAAATGCACCTGTCGCCTTAATTAAAGATTTTATGCAGGTAAATCTCGTAGCAAACAATGATGAATACGCGGCAGCACGCATAGATCCTACATTTATCAATGGATGGGGGATTGCCTTTAGTAGCGGAGGTACTGCATGGGTATCCGCTGAAGGCTCCGGCTACAGCGCAGTTTGGAACAAAGATGGTGTCCAGGTACTCCCACCAGTTACTATTCCTTCCGTAGGCGATATTGCAACTGGCGGCCATCCTACTGGCCAGGTTTTTAATGGCTCTTCCGATTTTTTACTTCCTAATGGAAATCCTGCGAGGTTCATTTTTGCTGGCGCTGATGGAATTATTTCAGGATGGAACGGTGGCCCGGCTGCTGTTACAGCCATTGATGATTCCCCGAGCGGTGCAAGCTATCTCGGCGTCACCATTGCCCAGGTTGATGGTAAGAACTATTTATATGTTGCCAATTTTAGTGCACATAAAATTGATGTGTACGATAAAAATTGGAAGGAATTAGAAAAGGCTTCCTTTAAGGATCCTAATCTTCCTGCGGAATATTCACCTTTTAATATTCAGAATGTAGGCGGTAAGTTGTATGTGATGTATGCTAAAATTGGCTCCGATGGCGATGAAGTAAAAGGCCGCGGCCTTGGCATCGTTGATATATATTGGCCCAATGGTAGGCTGGACAGGCGTTTTGTAACAGGGGGCGCATTAAATGCACCATGGGGTGTTGCGGCTGCGCCAACTGCTTTTTGGGGTGTTGGTTCTGATGTGTCAAGTGCAATACTCATTGGTAATTTTGGCGATGGCAGGATAAACGTGTACAACCAGTGGGGAACCTATATCGGCCCGCTTTTATCTAATGACAAACCTTTGGAAATTGATGGATTGTGGGGGATTTCTTTTCCACCCGTAACTGCTACAACTATTAATCCGGGATGGCTCTATTTTGCTGCAGGCCCCGATGATGAAGCAGATGGCCTCTTTGGATATATAACAAAATAATTTTTCTTTTCCAGTTTTAAATGAATGGGCCGGATTCTTCCGGCCTTTCTAATATGCAAGCGATTATAACTATAAAATATAAAAAGCCGTTTACATCGGAGCAAAGCTTTTTAAAATTGATACCGCATCATGGTAATATTCCTTTGCGTACGATATCCATACATAAAACATTATATCAGGATTGTCCGGGTTGACCAGGAGAAGAACAGATGCTGAAAAATTATCCTTGGAGCCATCAATGGCGCAACCCCATAATCCATTTAGATTTTCCATGTAAATGGGTTGCGATTTTCCAGACGAGGTAACTGTATAGTACATGTTTAATTTATTAGCCCATGTTACGATCGCATTTTTCATACCATCATAGGTAAGACCCTCGCCTTTACGAGGGTAGATGTCCATCGTTATTGAACGGTTGCTGGCTTCATAAACGGTAGCGTCGCTTTTAACTATCTCCATGTTATCAGGGGCTTTAAACTTTAATTTGTATGAATCCCATACTCATGAACGTAAAGATTGGGAATGAGCTGCAAAAGATAATAATGAGGTTAAAAAAACCAGGAAGAATTTTGGTATCATATAGTTTGGCTTTAATGATGGGAGGATAAATGAAAAACCTAACTACTACCAATGTAAAAAATTAAATTGACTATTTATAGTACTCCCGCCTTTTAACCAGCTTCTTTTTAGCTTTGCTGAGTAGCTAAGCTTAAAGTGATATCTAAAACTAACTTTTAAGAAAGAACAGCATATTCCAGGCAAAGCAGTTCTTTGACCTCAACGCCATCGTTCAAAAGTCTTTTTTGTAAAAGAAAATAGTTCTATCTTACCCCTGTAACACAACCAGGCTCTCCTATATTTCCACCGAAGCTTCCTTTGCAACTTATTATATGTAAGGCAATATTAAACATCAAATTATTTCTTAACTAAAACAATCAAAATGAAAAAACTCATTTTTGCCGGCCTTGTATTAACCTTTTACATGATGGCCTGCGATAACAAATCTGAAAACAAAACGGAAGCATCAGGCGATAACTCAAGCTCCATCACTTTACCTTACGTTGCATCGTACGCCACTACTTTTACTAATGACGTGCCTGATTCCAGCTTGCTGTTGGTACTTAATTCATATAAGTATTGGGAAAATGGAGACATAAAAGCTTTAAGGTCCACTATGGGCGATAGTATGTATGTAGATGGCTCTGATGGGTTTAAGTTCAAAGGCCATACAGATTCCCTGGTAAATATTTGGCTGAAAGCAAGAGACAGCCTCAGTTCTGTGGTAATTAAAATGGATGTTTGGTTAAAAAATCATTCAGTGGCAGACACTATGGATTATATAAACGTTTGGTATAAAGAAATTGATACCTATAAATCCGGTAAAATAGATTCAGCTAATTATGAAGACGATAATGGACTAAAAGATGGAAAAATAATTTGGTATTCTTCTCACAAGCAAAAACTGTAAAAAGTAATTGTTCATTTTTGGAGACTCCTACCGGTACATGAAAGAGGCGGGAGTTTTTTTATGAAGGCAGTGTATTATTTCGTTCGGTATCAAAAACCTTCCAAAAGTTTCAATGCTTTTTTTAGATTAATTCCCTTCCCTAACACTCCTTTAAAAATATCTCCCTGTTCTTTCATCCGGCTGATGGAATTGTGTATAGTGAAATCTTTTATTTGTAGTCCTTTCGTTACTTCTTCCCAATGCATTGGCATGCTTACGGTCGCGCCGGGCTTTGGCCTTAGCGAATAGGCGGCAGCCACTGTTGCCTGTGGCCGGTTTTGCAAAAAATCAATGTACATTTTTCCTTCGCGATCTGCCGTCTTGCGCTCTATAGTTGTGTAAGCCGGTAGTTCAGCATGTATCTTTTTGGCAATCGCTCTTGCAAACTCCCTGGAATCTTCATAAAGGTATTTTGCGCCAAAAGGAATATAGATATGCAACCCTGTGGAACCGGAAGTTTTACAAAACGATATTACTCCAATGGCGTCCAGTATTTTTTTGGTAACACATGCTGCATCTATTACCTGCTTAAAAGTATTTTTATCCGGATCAAGATCAATGATGCACCAGTCAGGCTTATCCGGTGATTGAACACGGCTGCTCCAGGGATTCATTTCTATACAACCTAACGATGCCATATAAAGCAGACTGGCTTCATTTGAGCCAACCAAAAATTCTTTGTCTCGCCCATCGCCTTCGCTGTGGTAGGGAAATGTTTGAATCCAATCCGGCGCTTTTCCTTTTACATCTTTTTGGTAAAATGCCATACCCGTAATTCCATTCGGATAGCGGTTAAGTGTTTGAGGCCTGTCTTTGAGATAAGGCAAAATAAATGGAGCAGCCTGGTAGTAATAATTGATCATGTCCCGCTTGGATACTTTATCTGCAGGCCAGTATAGTTTGCTTAAGTTGGTAAACTTAAGCTCGTGGCCGCCAACGTTTCTTGTCTGCATTTTTTCTGTTGGGTTAAGTAAAGTTTTCCTTTCCTTTTTACCCGGCGACGTAATCATTTTATCTTTCACAAGTTTATTTTGATCATGAACTATTTTGTCAACTTCAGCGGGCTTTTCCCGGGCGATATCCTTCGCATTTTTATCAGGCCTTATTCCTTTAAAAGAGGGATGGCGTATGGCCCCGTCTTTTGTTATTTCACGATAACTTATTTCACAAACGATTTCCGGCCTTACCCAGGTAACTGCTGCCTTTGGCGGGTTTGAACGAAAACGCGAAGGCTTATTATATTCGGGCATTGTGTTAAAGGGACACTCCTTTGTTACAAGCGGTTTTAATATGTTCAATATTTCAGCCTGGACCTTATTAGTGAAACCTGTACCCACCAGGCCGATAAACTGGAGTTCATTATTATTGTACCAGGCTAACAATAAAGCACTGAATTGCTTTGAGGTATTTTCGTTTTTCGTGTAGCCTGCAATGATAGCTTCCTGGAAATTCTGTGTTTTAATTTTAAGCCAATCTCTTGTACGCAAGCCGGGAGAATAAATGCTTGTGGCCCGCTTTGCAATAATACCTTCAAGGCCAAGCTTGCCGGCGAGTTCAAAAAAAGAGCTGCCTGTTTCATCGAAATTCTCACTCATTTTTATTAATGGAATAGCCGGCAATACGGAACGAAGAATTTCGCGCCGGGTTGTTAGCGGTAAGCCCGTTAGATCTTTGCCATTAAGCCACAAAATATCGAAAATGTAAAAAGCGAGTTGCCCGTCAGCCTCGCTGCGCCATGATTGCAGGCCGCTAAAATCAGCCATGCCTTTTTCATTAAGCACCGCTAATTCGCCATCAACCACCGCATTTATTTTCCACGTTTTTAATGCCTGGTAAAGCGGGTAAAATTTTTCATTAAAAGACTTATTGTTTCTTGAGCGTATATCCACTTCACCTTTCGGCAAATAAGCGTCTTCACAAGAATTATTTAAATAAGCAATGGCGCGATAGCCATCCCACTTTATTTCATACAGCCAGCCGGGTTCATCTGTGGCTTTGTCAACAAGTGTCGCAAGCATTGGTTGTATATCCTGCGGAAAAGGTGACGAATTACTTTTCTCCAGGTACTCCTCAACGTTAGTACCCTGGCTGACTTTTTTTAAAACTTTTTTACCCATGCTGACCGTTTATAAGGTAACATACAAATCGTGCCAAAGGATGCCACTATTACAAACAAATTTTCGTTTGGGAAATGATAAGAGGAAGATAGGTCTGTCAGCTATTATTCCGGTAAGGGCTTTACCATTATATTTTTAAAATAAACAGTGCTTTTTGGGTCGTGGCCTTGCAAAGCGAAAGTTCCATCAGAGATTTTTCTGCCGGCCATGTCTGCAGGGCGCTCAACGTTCTCCGGCTCTGTATAGTCAACCACTGTTTTATCATTTAGTTTTACGATAACGTGCTTGCCCTCTACCTTAATGTATTCAGTAAACCACTCATCATCCTTTACATACACTTCTTTTACATCATCTACAGCATAAAGGCCGCCGGTTCTGCGCCAGTCCGTATGTGAATTATTTACCTGCACCTCATATCCTTTAGCCGGCCAGCCGCCTTGCTGAAAAGTCGTATGAAAATAAATTCCTGAATTAGAACCGGGCTTTGTCATCACATCCGCCTTGAATTCAAAATTTTTGAAGTCGTGGTTATTTACATCTCCATCATAAAACAGGTGGGCCGTTTCACCATTCACAACGATCATCCCATTCTCAACTTTAAACGTTTCCGGATGATCACCAACTTTCCATCCATTAAATGATTGCCCATCAAATAATGATATCCATTCGGCGTCATTATTTTTAAAAGAAGCACTGCAGAGCACGACGCAAAAAGTAATAGCTAAAAAAGAATAAAATGTTTTCATGTATTAGATTTAATAACTAACAATTGATAATGAAGCTAACACTTTTACTTTTTATAAAACAAAAAAAGCCCGGCTTTACGACCGGGCAATCAGGGTTCACAGGTGAGCAATATTTTTAGAAACTAATACCAACACCAAGTTTCAAAGCATTGTTATAAGATTTTACATTTTGGTTAGCGTCCATTTTTGATAAGCCATAATCATAGGACGCGGTAAGATTTACGCCATTCATCAGCTGGTAACCTATACCTCCTGTAACGGCTACATCCCAGGGGTTGAATTGTGATGTGGCATCAATGGTTTTATTTAAAAGATTTATACCCAATACTCCTGCAGTTGTGCGCAGGTCAGCATGAGCGAGGTAAGAAAATTGAGGGCCCGCAAACAATTGCAATCCGCCAAAATTTGCTTTCAGCAACACAGGAAGATCGATGTATTGTAATTGCAATTTCGCTTTTGCATTTGCACCCAGGAACTCAGCGCCCTTTATGCCGATAGAGCCATCCAGCTCATAACCCTTTTGAGAATAATACACTCCCGGCTCAAGAGAAATATTACCGCTCAATGGAAGGCTTGCATAAGCACCTGCAAAAAAACCGGTTGTATTTGAAGGCTTTATGGCACCCCCGGTCAGATCCAGGAGTTTAGTTAGATTGTCAGCCGCCGCGCCTCTTACACCGGCATAGGTCATACCTGCCCTTACGCCAAAGGCAGGTGTTGTTTGGGCGAAGGAGAAAGCTGAAATTAAAATGGAAAGGATAAGTAGAATTTGTTTTTTCATGATTATAGGTAGATTCGGGTTTTACAGCCGTTCTTTAAATCAGAAATAAAAAGCTGGCGAAGGATTAATAAAGGAATTGTAAGTTTTTGTTAATGCATTGTCACCTTTAGCGCAAAGAATTTTTCTCAATTAAATGACTTCATGTTTTCAATGTGTTTAGCAATAATTTTTTTTCAAAGGAGTTAGTGTTTATCTTTTCAAAAAAATTTTAGCCATGAAGTTTATTAAAGCTTTGCCGTTGTTTTTCTTTTTTGTGATGCCTGCTATTTCATTTTCACAAAGTGAAAATATTGACCAGGAAATGATGAGCCGCATAAGAAAAGAAGGCTTACAAAATTCTAAAATAATGGACATTGCTTTTCACCTTACAGATGTAAGCGGCCCAAGGCTTACTGCCTCCCCGGGTTTTATGCGTGCAGCCAATTATGCCAAAAATCAGTTGACACAATGGGGCCTTGTAAATGCCATGCTTGATCCATGGGGTGACTTTGGAAAAGGTTGGGAACTTCAAAAATCTTATGTGGCTATGACTGCCCCATGGTACAGGTCTTTAGAAGCATATCCCAAAACGTGGACAGCGGGCACTAATGGCTTACACGGCGCCGATATAATTCTTATCACGGCAAAAGATTCTGCAGGGCTTCATGCATATCGTGGCAAACTTGCCGGAAAAATACTTATCACTGACAGGACAGATTCCTACAGCCTGAGTTTTAAACCTGATGCGACGAGATATATAGATGACGAACTTGATTCTATGAGTAAGGCTAAAATGCAACCGGAAGATACAGCCGCAATGCGGCAAAGAAGAGAACAATTCAGAAGGCAAAGATCAGGAGAAGTTAGTATGGTTTCAGCATTAAAAACATTAGCGCAGCAAGAAAGTGCGTTGGCTATATTAAGCACAAGCCCCAGGAACCATGACGGAACTATTTTTGTGCAACAGGCTGGCCCTTATAAAATTGCCGATCCGGCAAACTTTACAGACATCGCAATCGGAATAGAGGATTACATGATGATGCTACGGCTTTTGAAGAATAACATTCCTGTAAAAATTGACCTGGATGTACAAACAAAATTTTATACTGACGATACAAAAGGATACAATGTAATTGCGGAAATAAAAGGAACCGATAACAAACTGAAAGATGAAGTGGTCATGCTTGGCGGCCACCTTGATTCGTGGCATGGAGGCACCGGCGCAACCGACAATGCTGCGGGTTGCGCAATTATGATGGAAGCGGTACGCATATTAAAAGCTACCGGCATGCAACCCCGGCGAACCGTTCGCATAGCGCTTTGGAGTGGTGAAGAAGAGGGGCTGTTGGGCTCAAGAGGTTATGTGAAGAAAACATTTGGCGACCCTGCTACTATGCAGCTTTTGCCGGCGCAGGAAAAATTTTCTTCGTATTTTAATGTTGATAATGGCTCGGGAAAAATCCGCGGAATATACCTGCAGGGAAATGATAAAGTAAGAAATATTTTCAGCCAATGGCTTGCTCCCTTCAATGATCTTGGCGCCAAAACACTTACCATAAGCAATACGGGTGGTACGGATCATCTCAGCTTTGATGCTGTGGGTTTACCTGGGTTTCAGTTTATACAGGAACCTCTTGAATATGGCACGAGAACGCATCACAGCAATATGGACACGTATGATCATTTGGTAGAAGACGATCTTAAACAGGCGGCAACTATCGTAGCTGCGTTCGTGTATGACGCAGCCATGCGTGATGAAAAAATACCAAGAAAAGAATTGCCGAAGCCGCAGCCTGCCAGGTGATCATTGTACAAGCCTTTCTATTTTACAAAATATTTTCAAAATCATATTCTAACTTTAGGGTATGAAGTTTTCGGCGCTGATATTTATTATTTTTTTCTATGCTTTGCCGGGCAAAACACAAAGCCTGAATCAGTACGCTCAAACAGACAGGATTACTTTGAACATACCCTCTTCTCAAACTAATAGCACTGCTAATATTGCGGCATACATCAATAGCAACTTTAATACTGACAGCAAAAAAGTTCGTGCTGCTTACGCATGGGTTGCCAACAATATAAAGTATGACGCAGCACATCTTCATCGCGTAATTTTAAACGAAGACCATGAGGAAAAAGTAACGTGGGCGCTTGCAAGAAAAAAAGGTGTTTGCGAAAACTTCGCTGCTATATTTACTGACATTTGTATCAAGTGCGGATTAAGATCTTATAACGTCGAAGGGTACACGCGTTACAATGGTTCGGTTGACAAATCGGGCCATGCATGGAGCGCTGTTTTTTTAAACAACAACTGGTATTTATATGATCCCACCTGGGATGCGGGCTTCATAACCCAACCGGCTACAAATTATTTCCAGGTACCGCCGCCGGAATTTATTCAATCTCACATGCCCTTTGATCCAATGTTCCAGTTCCTTGATTACCCGCTCACATACGATGAATTTTCAAAAGGTTATAGCCAGGCAGGTAAAAGCACAACGTATTTTAATTATAAGGATTCTATTGATGCAAATGAAAAAGTTCCCCTGTTGAACCAATACAATGCTGCCTCGTTGCGCATAGAAAAAAATGGCTCTCCAACTCCAAACGTTGCTACAAGGCTTAAGCAGTTGAGAATGGAGAAAGAAATCATTTACCAGGACAAGGATGCAGATCTTTACAATTCTGCGGTTGAGGATTATAAGCTGGCGATCGGGAACTTCAAAGCTTTTCTTGCTTACAGGAACAACGGGTTTTTGCCGGCAAGGCCAATGAACGAAACCGAGGCTATGCTTGATAAAATTTTAAAACAGGTTACCGGCGCCAACAATAAATTAAAAGAAGTAAACCTTTCAAAAGCTGTATTGGCGCTTAACACGGGAGATGTAGAAAAAGTATTAGGCGACCTTGAGACGAAAGTAAAAGAACAACGGGTATTTTTAAAAAATTACCTAAGTACCACAAAATAATTAGTCGGCTCTAATAATACAATTACAGAAATAGTTATTCTTCCGGCGATGCGTTACCAGCTTTTTGCATTTCGCGACCCCAGCGGCCGCCACAACGATTGCTCCATTCGGCTTTAAATTTTTCACGTTCTTCCGGAGTCATCTTCGACCATTTTTCTTTCATGTTTGCACGCATCTGGTGGCCTCTGCCGCCCTGCCAGCCGCCCCTGCGTCCAAAGCTCCCAAACAATATTTTACTCAAAGCCAATATACCCAGCGCCTGCAGAAAAGTGATCGCTTTTACACCAAGCACAGCAGGTAATATCGCATTCCATAAAGCCATCACTACACCGCCGAACAATAAAATGGCGGCTATAAACAGTACAAGAAATTTTAGTGCTATTCTTCCCTTAAATCTT
>JBDTSD010000030.1:0-35774 GCA_039931355.1 Ginsengibacter sp. | reverse complement strand
CGGCTAAGTTAATAGTGACCACAAGCCATCCCGCTCCCTACAGCCGCCACATAGAGGTTTTTGTTCCGAAACAATATGTCACCGGCACCATTGCACCTTTCATTGTTGGCGCGGACGGACCTGACCATTTATTGTTCACAGTTTTGAATAACCTGGTTGCCGAAAACAAAGTGCCGGCGATGATTGCCATCTCTATCGGCAATGGAAGCGGTGATGCACAAGGCAGCCAACGCGGCCTTGAATATGATGCCATGTCCGGCACATATGCTGAGTTTGTAGAGCAGGAAGTGCTGCCACTGGTGGAAAGTAAATGCCAGGTGAAGCTAACGAAAGATCCTGGAGGCCGTGCGACGATGGGCGGCAGTTCAGGCGGTTCATGCGCCCTGATCATGGCGTGGTATCACCCTGAATTGTATCACCGCGTGTTGACGTATTCGGGTACCTATATAAACCAGCAATGGCCCTATAATGCTCAAACACCACATGGCGCATGGGAATTTCATGAACATCTCATTCCTGATAATCCCGTAAAGCCTTTGCGAATCTGGATGGAAGTGGGTGACCGGGATCTTTTAAACCCGAATATTATGCGGGACAATATGCATGATTGGGTAGTTGCCAATGAAAACATGGCAAAGGTGCTTGCAGAGAAAGGCTATGCATACCAATTTGTTTTTGCACGCAATGCCGGCCATGTGGATGGCAAGGTGAAACAACAAACCTTGCCCGAAGCGCTGGAATGGCTTTGGAAGGATTACCATCCGGCGACTAAGTAGTTTGGGGTTTTTCGATTTGTGCTATACGTAGCCTCACTTTGAAGCAAGCGTGATGCGTAGCCTCAAGCCAGGCTTTCTTGTGCCGCGGTTTATTGTACAGGTTGATGATAATTTTAACCAACTCTTTCTGGAAGGATATGTTATCGCTGACTTCGAATCAGCGGCAATTTTTATAACATCTATAATTAGCAAAATTGATTTGACAGAAATAGAAAATACTTCTTGCTATTTATACTTCTGCGTTTATTATAGCAGTTCGTTTACCCTATTCTAAAAACTAAATTCAATGCCGTTACTTATACTGTAATTTAATTTAGGCGTGTTGGCTGCTGGCTTGCTATCATATAAATACTCCCAGCTGGTTGTGAATGAAAAATGTTTTGCTATTTTAAACCTGATTGTGATTTCGTTTAACAACCGGTAATCATTAAAATTCCGATACAGCGGCTGGTAAAAAACGGTGCCAACCAATTCGCCGTTTTCCGACAATTTACAGGTTAGAGAAAGATAATTACTACTTCGAACGTCCCTATGATAAACAATTGGATGAGTTTGTTCTTTTTCGTATTCATACATCGCTGATGTAGCTGCGTAAAGAGAAAGTTTTTTGCTTCCGGCCAGTTTAAAACGCGGGCCTGTACCGGCAAGCAGCCGGAGTTTTATACCTGTTACATTATTTTGTTGCATTTGCGTAAAGGCTTCCCAGCGCAGCCACTTATTTATTTTGTAATTGTACCTAAGGTGATAAAACAGATTATTGTTCAATGTTTGTGCATTGCCTTCAAGCAAATTATAATCTACCAAAAAAAGATAAAGGCTTTTAGTTGTTTTGTATTCAACGTGCGCAACTGCATTTATATTAATAACCTTTACCGCATTTTTTTCAAAAAGAAAACTGGTGCCAGCATTGCCAAACCAGCCCGTGGTGTCACTCTGAATGCGTTGGCTTTCAACATTTACAACTTGTGAAAAGGATGTATTATAAATATTGATAAGAACAAGGGTGCATATAATGTATCGCATATGGCAAGTTAACAATAAGGACGTTTAATATTGATTTTCGTGGGGCGGGTCGCGACCTGATATGAATGTGGATGACCACCATGTAGGGACAGGTCGCGACCTGTCTCTCCTATTGCGACCTGTGCGTATTGCAAAAAAATTTGGAGTATATTATTTCAAAATTGTTTTTAGTTTATCGGATATAACCCCGACGAAAGGCTCTTTCATGATGTCTTGCCTGTTTGTGTATTTTCCCGGAACATCGCAAGATTCTATGCCCCCGGAAACATGTTTCTTCCAGCCTAGATACAGATCTTTATAAATTTGAGGTGACCGGAAAATAATCATTTTGCCAGGATATACTTCTGCCTTGTATGCACGGGACATGTGGCCGTTAGTATGCAGCAAATACCTGCTTCGCAATATCCTTGGTAGAAGACGGCCCTTTGAAAGGTAATAGTCGAAACAAAATTTCATTACATCCGAATTCAATTTGAAATATTTTTTTCGCGCACCATAATAAACAAATCGCCCCGTAATTGTTAACGTGTTTTTTACAAGTTTAACCGGGTAACCAATTTTTTCTTTTGAATTTAACGAAGAAAAATCTCCGGTAGATGCATGTATAACAGACAGCAAACCGACTGAACTTCTTTCGGTTTTCAGATTTTTTGCAGCTTCAAGATAAGTGGGAGACCGGCTGTTGAATAAAGCAAGCAGATTAACTTTTTGGCCTTGCTTTGTTAGTTGCTGAGCCATTTCAAAAGCAATGATGCCCCCTAAACAATACCCAGCCAATGAATAAGGCCCCTTGGGTTGAAATGCACGAATCTCTTTGATATAGTGTGTGGCCATCTCTTCGATTGTTTGATGAAAGTGTTCTTTTCCGTTCATACCTTTTGCCCTTAAACCATATAAAGGTTGGCCGGTCCCCAGGCTCTTTGCAAGATCATTATAAAAAAGAATGTTACCTGCACCTGCATGTATGCAAAATAATGGAGCATTATGACCATTCGGTTGTATGGGCACCAGGGAAGCTAATCCGGAAATATTTTCATTTTGTGCAATAATGGAAGCAAGTTTGGAAATATCAGGCGCCTGGAAAATTGTGGCGATCGGTAATGTTTTTCCAAAGTGTTTCCTCACTCTATTGAACATACTTACAGCCTGTATAGAGTTGCCACCCAATTCAAAGAAGGTATCGTAGATACCAATGTTTTCAGCACCCAATAAATTTTTCCAGATTTTCACAAGTGCCTTTTCTATCTCATCGGTGGGCGGAGCATACTTCTTTTTCAACAATTCAGCAAAGTCGGGGAGAGGCAAAGTTTTTTTATCAATTTTGCCATTAGGAGTTAAGGGTAATTGATCCAGTTCTATCCACATGCCTGGTATCATATAGTCAGGCAGCTTTTCCTTTAACTGATCGGCAGTGTTTTGTTTATCGAAAGATTTTCTGGGAACTATGTACCCCACAAGTATTTTATTATTATTGCCATCTTCACATAATTTTACGGCGGCCTGCTTTATATCTTTATTTTGCAGAAGCACGTTTTCAATTTCACCCAATTCAATGCGGTAACCGTTTATCTTTACCTGGTCATCAATTCTTCCAAGGTATTCAATTTCTCCATCAGCGTTCCACTTTACCTTATCACCGGTTTTATAAATCCTCGATCCATGTACAGCATTCGAAGTATTGTAAGTATTATTTTGCTCATCAACCTCCGGAAGATTTAGATTCCTGAATGGATTTTCGATAAATTTTTCTGCGGTTAATTCAGGCCTGTTAAGATATCCGCGAGCGATTCCCTCCCCGGAAATATATAATTCTCCATCTATGCCAAAAGGAACTATTTGCCCAAATGCATCAACGACATAAAGCTGAGTATTTGAAAAAGGTTTTCCTATCGGTACTTTTTTATACTTTTTGTGCAAATCAACCTTATGAATACATTTCCCGATAGTTGCTTCCGTTGGGCCGTAGTGATTATATACTATTCCGTTATAGTTTAGTTTGCTCAGATGCTCTTGTATTTTCGGAGAAAACGTTTCTCCACCGAATATCATGATTTTATCAGCCAATATTACATTGTCATTATTTACATAAGACAGCCACACAGAGGGGACGATTTTTATACAATCTACCGGATTCTCTTCCAGGTAAGAAGCTAATTTTTCGCCATCCATTATTAGTTCCTTTGATAATATATTTAATGCTGCTCCAATAAGAAGCGAAGTAAAGATTATTGAATGACCGGCATCAAAAACCAATGGAGAAAATAAGGCAAAGGAGGTGCAATTTTTTAGTTGTGCCGCTTCAATTAAACCAAAGCAATGATCGGCTATTGCCTGGTGTTCCACCATTACCCCTTTCGGCTTTCCGGTAGATCCGGATGTATAAATTACATAAGCCATGTCGCGGGAAGAAATAAGAACCCCAGGATTTTTTAATGGCATATTCTTAATAACATCATTGCTATTATCAATCTCAATTACATTAACTGTTGCAGAAGCCGGCAATTTTACATGGCTTTTTTTGCTGCTGATTATAAAGGTTGCAGCAGTATCTTCCAGCATGTAATTAATACGATCAGCAGGGTATTCTGTATCTACCGGAACATAGGCTGCGCCTGCCTTTAATATGCCTAATAGTCCAATCAGCATTTCAACGCTGCGCTCAATAAAAATGGGAATTAGCTGCTCTTTTTTTACCCCATTCCGTAATAAACACCACGCTACCTGGTTGGATCTTTTATTCAATTCATCGTAAGTGAGTTTTTTATTTTCAAATACAACGGCTAACTTTTTCGGGTTAGCATTTACCTGTTCTTCAAATAAGCCTACCAGTGTTTTATCCCGTGGATATTCTGTTTTAGTATCGTTAAATGCTATAAGTAACTGGCGTCGTTCTGCTGCTGTAAGTATATTATGTTTTGAAATTTCTTCATCTGGAGATTGTAAAATTGAAGCAAGCAATTCCTTCAGATGATTCACCATTTGGTCGATTCTTTCGTCCTTATATATTTGCAAGTTGTATTCAATGTTGCATGCAATGCCATCCTGGGTTTCTTTCATGAAAAATTGAGTCTCCGGTTTTGATGAGCTAAGTGTAAGTGGTTCTCCGGAGAGTTGCAAAATGCCAAATTGTATTTGAGAATCTTCCTCTAAAGTTTGGACTATCAACGTTACCTGTGATGGCGTTGTAAGCCTTAAGTCTCCCTTACTTGCAAGGAGCTCATCTTCGTATGTATAGGAATGTCCACTATATTCAGAAGATTTATGCACGTTCAATTTTATATCATTTAAAAGCTCTATAAAAGACCTTTTGTTTCTTAGCTTATTGGGCACATGTATCAAGCCGTTAAATAAAGCCATAGGAAGGTCTTCCGCTGTCAGGGGCGCAGATGCACCGCGAATTCCTATACAAATATCATCATGAGGATTGTACCTGTAAAAAAGTACATTAAGTACTTCCAACAAGGTTATAAAAAGAGTGGCCTGTTCATTTTTGACGAAGGCTTGCAATTGCTGCGTAAGTTCCTTGCTTATTAAAAACTTTTTTCTATGCATTGGCGCATTCTTATTGAAATAAGAATTTTGATGCGCAATAGTTTTTTTTACAGAATTTTCTTCCAAATTTTCATTACTGCCTTTTTCAGTCGAACTTGCTGAAGTTTTTTGTGAAACTGTTTTTATTTTCTGCATAGCTTAATTTTAAAATAAACCCTATAGTTAGTTACAGATTTATTAAATTAATCCGGATGTCTCAACTTGATTATACTATAATGACCAGGAAACAAGAAAGCCTCCTTGCTTTAGTGGGATATTTTTTATAGGTTGAATTTTTGCAGTTCTTAATTGCAGTTTTTGCGCTGTATGGATAGTGAATCACGGCAGAATAAATAGAACCTGCGGCAGCTATAATATTAAATTAACAGATATAACAATCATTGATTAAAATAGATACTGCCTTATTTCTCCATTTTTCGAAAGTAAAGTAACAACCACATTCTGTTTGAAATTTGAAGAGAAAAGGAGAAAATTTTTTAGCAAAATGGTAAAAATTAACGTGCCGAAATTGATAGAGCGGAGGTTGAGTGTTTTGGTTTGAATTTTATTTAGCATACAATAAAACTCTCTGATGGTAGTTTAATATTTTCATAAGTTTGCATTTTTTAAAAATTGATCGCTTACGTCAATTTGAAACTCTAAATCACGCTCCTTGCCCAACATTGGTAAACGCATCAATTTTAAAAGGCTTGCCTTTTACTATTCAATAATACTTTTACTTACTATTCTTGTTCTTCTGCCAGACCTCGTGTTCTTTATAAAGAACCGCGTTTTTAACTATGCAATCTCCGGGATACTTATCGTGCAGGCTTTGTTATTTATACCCGTTGTTATTTTCTGTAGAAATTTAAAAATATATTATTGGATACTCGCAATAATCGTTGCCTTTACACCTATCATGTTGTTTTCAGTATTGTATATGAACATACAGGTAAACGCGGAAATGGTAGGGCTGGTGCTTGATACTAATACGGATGAGCTAAAGGAATTGCTCGGCTGGAAAATAATTTTAGTAATTGGAGGTATGTTTTTTTTCGGTTGGCTTTTTATAAAATTATCATCAAAACTTCCCTCAAAGATAAGTTGGAAAACCGGCCTTTTTATTTCATTGCTTGGTTTGATATCCTTCGGCGTATTGCCTCTTCTTCGCAAGACGAAACTGGAGAATTATTACATCATGGTACGAAACACTTATCGTACTTTTTATCCCTTTAGGTTAGGCGATGCGATTGATCTTATACAGAGTGAAATGAACAACATGAAACAGTATAAGGAAGACACCAAAAATTTTACGTTTGATGCTGTAAAGGCTGATTCAACAGACACCTCGAGACATATTTATATTTTAATACTTGGTGAGGCCTCGCGGTATGATCATTGGAATATAAACGGCTATTCAAGGAGCACATCACCTGAAGTAGAAAAACTATCCAACCTGGTAAGTTTTCAAAATGTAGCTTCCGGCGGAACGATGACTATTTTTTCGGTACCGCAATTGATAACCAGGGCTGATGCTGCAACTTATGACCGGCATAAAAAAGAAAAAAGCATACTGGCAGCTTTTAAAGAGGCTGGTTATTTCTCCTGCTGGATTTCCAATCAATCTCATTATGGATTGACTGGTAATATTGGGATGCATTTTAATGACGGAGACACAGCTATGTATTGTGGTCATGGAGAGAACGAAGGCAATTTTACCGGCACGTATGATGATGCAGTAATTCCAAGTATTAACGGAGTAATTAACTCCCATCCCGGTAGAGATATATTTATGATAATACATTTGATTGGCAGCCACTGGAGATATGTATTGCGCTACCCGCCAGAGTTTCAGAAGTTCTCGCCTACCTCGGACAGGAACCATACGCTAATGTCCCGGCCACCCAAAAATGAAATTATAAATGAATATGATAATTCTATTTTATACACGGATCATGTGCTTAGCGAAATAGCAGGAATTATAAAATCGAGTGGCGCAACCGGTTCCTTCCTTTTTGTATCAGACCATGGTGAAAATTTGAATGATAACGATGATGACTTATACTTCCATTCTTATCAGCCAAATTATGTGACAGCAAAAGTCCCGTTATTTGTGTGGACTGACAGTGCTTATGCAAAAAAATATCCAGAGAAAATGGAAAATTTAAAAAGTAATGCAGATAAGAAAGTGAGTTCTGCGCAGGATGTTTTTTATACAATAATCAATCTCGGTAATCTTTCTATTAATGGATATGATTCTACAAAAGACCTCTCAGGCAAATCGTTTGTTCCAGACAAAAGAGTAGTGCTTGGTGAAAGTGGAAAACTATATGATTTTGATAAGTTGAAGTGATCAGTTCCTTTTTACTTTTAGCCTTCCGGTTTTATTTTGAATTGCGAGATACAGCAACAGTCCTTTTAGCTGGCTATTGAATGAGACATCTGGCCTCTCCGCATTGAACCTGTGCACTACGTTATTATGTAATTCATCTTTTTGATTTTGGATCCCGAATAGTAAATCTATATCTTCTTTATTCAATGCATTCAATAGTTGCTGCGACAGATTGGTATCGTAATAAGGAAAAGAAAAAGTCGTATACGTGGGATGAATTTTTTCATGTACATAACTGCAGGAATTGAGGGTTTGTTCAATTTGATCGCCAAGGCTTAGCTGATCATAATATGGATGATCCCAACTATGGGCACCGATTGTAAATCCTCTTGCACTTAAGGAAGTCAATTGTTCGGCTGTAAGAAAAGGTCTTTGTTCTTTAAGATAATCATCAAACGACAGCGAGAATTCTAAGGCCAATGCATCCATGATTTCTTCATCTGTACTTTTAAATTTTTTTATTAATACAATCAATTCATCCACGGATTGATCGCTGGTATGAAGGACACTTGCGACATCGCTTAACAGCGGGTTATTGTTTTTATTTTTTACCAATTCATGAATAAGCAAACTTGCTTTGCTGCGGTAAAAAAGTTTTTTATTGTTAATAAAAGCAGGGTTAATAAAAAATATAGCAGGAATGCCTTTTGCCTCAAGTAGGGGTGCAATCACGTCATGTACTTCGCGAAAGCCATCATCAAACGTTAAAAGAAATGTGTTGCGTGGTAATTTATTTTTTGTGTGAATATTCTTTATCAAATCGTCGGCAGAAATGGGCCGAAAATTTTTTAAAAGTATCTCGAGATCTTTTGTGAACTGAGAAACATTTTTATAACCGTATAGATATTTTATATGCAATACTTCTTCATCGCTCACTATGTGGTGATAAGGGAATAAACAAGTTGGCGGTGAAAACTTTTTCAATAAAGCTAACGGTAAGGCAGAGCTGCTTTTATAATAAATGGATTTAAGTATGTTCATTTTTCAGCAGGTCTTCAATATAAATAATGTTGCGGTGTTCTGTTTTTAAAAAATCTTTTTTTGCGCTTGATATTTTCAGAAGAGAAGCAAACTGCCGGTAGATCATTTTGGGAATATGTACCAAAGCTTTTGCCATTCCTTTTTGGTTGCTTTGTGTAATTACAATCAATACAAAGTTTATCGCAAATAAAACCAGGATGATGATCCATATTATTGCAATAAAAGGTTTTACAAAAAATGATACAACAGTCATGAACAATGCAGCCGCAATTGTAAGGAACAATGGTGGCCGCAGCATATTTATCGCTAATAATATGCGTCCCATATGCAGGGTGTAGAGGCCGTTAACAAATAACGCGATGCTATCTTTAAAATAAGTGAAATAGGTAAATATCCAGCGTGTTCTTTGTTTCTCTAAGGCTTCTCCGCTATCTACTTTCTCATCATACACAATCGCATCTGTAGCGAAGGCAATAGATGGAAGTTTTTTTGCCAGTTGCACTTGTAACTTTTTATCAAAGCCTCCCAGTTTATTCGTGTACATTATTTCATTGTAAATATCAAGGTCAATGGCAATGCCCAGACCTAATATAGCAGACGTTAAGCCCAGCTCCATTTTTACCTTCCTTTCCAGAAATGTATGATAGATATGCCCAACGGAATCCAGCTTTGCATAAGTTGAATCAAAATTTTTTGAAAGCATGTGTGTTTGCACTGCACGAAATCCCCTTTGAAAATATTTATTGAGCGTAGAAAGATATTTGGGATGCACAAGATTATCACTGTCGAAAATAATGAGGGCATCATGTTTTCTTTCAAAACTTTCCACCGCGAAATGAATGGATTTTATTTTAGCATGAAATGCTATTGCCGGTTTAATAATCCTGATTCTTTCATCATTGTATTGAAGCCCGCTAATGTCGCAATCATCAGCAATTACATACACGATAAAATTTTTATAATCCTGTCTTAAAAAAGAATCAACCAACGGTGGAATTAATTTTACATCCTGGTGAGCAGTAATAACAGCGGCAAAATCAAAATCTTTATTTATTTTTTTTGGATACCGCTGCAGTGCAGACCTGCGTGACGAAGACAGCATTAAATGAATAAGAAAAAGAAAGATGGGTAAAACAAAATAAACGGCAAGTATAATATTTATCGTATAAAATAAAATCCACAATAAAGAAATTATAACCTGCATATTATTTAGATTTCTGCCAGATAGAAACGAAACCACAGGTAAAGCTGTAAGGCAGCACATCAGCCAAAGCGCAATCTACCTTTTGTAAAAACTTAATCTTCTTTGTGGCAAATGAAAAAGGGAACACATTTTCAAGAAAATTTGTTTTACCAAACTTCCGGATAGTAAAGGCATTTTTTGCAGCCAGTTCTTTTAATGATTTCCTGGTGAAAAACTGGATATGTGTAAGATCGTCTGCATCACTTTGCAGGGTTGTTCCTTTATAACCCAACGCTGATTTTATTTTTTTGGTAAGGCTCCAAACCCAATTGTCCTTTTTTTGCATAGCGATGATAGGTTTTGTAATCAGCGTTTCCCGTGGGCCTTTTCCGTTGGGCACAGTCACTATTAAAATTCCGTCATCCTTCATGCTTTTGTAAATATATTTCAGCAGGCTGGATGGTTCATTAAGATGCTCAAGTACTTCGCTGCAAATAACAGCATCGTATCTCGTTGCCGTTTCCGATAATTGCTCAGCACTTGCCACAGCAAACGAAACATTCGGCAATGTGTTTTTTGCTTTAGCTTTTTCAATTGCTTTTTCGCTTATATCAATACCCGTTACATTATGGCCGGCTTTGCCAAGGCTCATAGATATAAGGCCATTTCCGCATCCTACATCAAGGACGTTGCCACCTACCGGAATCTTTGCATCCAGCGCATCAATAATAAATTTCAGGCGTTTTATGTCAGTATAGTTCTGGTAGCCTGATGTATTCAATATTTCTTTCTGCATCATTTTCATTTATGCAAGTTCATTATAAATTTCCATTGTTTTTTTTGCTGCGTCAGTCCAATTGAAACGGCGTGCATTTGCAAAACCTTTGCTGCGTTGTGTTTCATAAAGGGCACCATCATTTATCAGCGTGGCCATTTGTTCTGCCATTTCATTTTCATTTTTTGGATCTACCAGCAGTGCGGCGCCGCCTGCAATTTCAGGCAATGCCGAAGTGTTGGATGTAATAACCGGTGTACCACATGCCATAGCCTCAATTACGGGCATACCAAAACTTTCTCTATGAGACGGGTATAGAAAAACTTTTGCCAGGTTGTACAGCAAAGGCACTTCAGTAAATGAAATATAGTTTAGAATCTGAATATCTTTTATTAGCTCCGGCTGATTAAATTCTTTTAATAAGTTTTGAATATAATCTTTGGAACAGTCTGTAATTACTAACGTAAAATCACCCTTATTATTACCACGATAAAGTGAATACGCCTTTAAGACGCCAATAGTATTTTTCTTGGGTGCTGTATTTCCAAAATGCAGAATAAAATTGTCCGGTAAGCTATGTTTATTTTTAAAAGACATCAGGCTTGTCTGGTCAAGTTCGCGAAATTGAGGATTAACAGCATTGTAAATTACCCTGATCTTATTTTCCGGAATCTTCAACCTTGTAGCAATAACTTTTTTTTCAAATTCAGAAACGGTAATTATAATTTTTGCTTTTCTGGCAACTTTTGGTACAACAAATTTCCGATAGAGGTTGCCAAAGTTTTGATAGCTGGAACCAGAAAAATTTACGGATTCCATATAAATAACATCATGAATTGTGATGACCATTTTCCCGGAATAAAAAAGGGGAGCAGTATTCGCTGTGCAATGTAGAATGTCAGGCTTTAATTTATTTAAAATCGTGGGGAGGCTTATTTGTTCCCAAAAGGGGTATGGTTTCGCAGCAATTTTTTTTATCGCAAAATTTTCTGTTGCGTAAATGCATTCTTCGTCCTCATCGCTTTTGGCTAATATAAAGAATTCGTCCTGTGAATTAAGATGCTGAAGCTCTTTTATTATTTCGAGCGCCACTATTTCCATACCATGCTTTTTTTTCCGAAAAAGCCTTTGTGCTTCTATCGCAATTTTCATTGTGCTTCTTTGAGAAAAGTAAGTTAGCCGAAATTTATTAAAAAGGGGAAGGCATTCTATTTATAGTTGTGAAGCCTGCAGTTAAATATATATGCAGGCGGAAGGTTGCCAAGAACAAAGGAAGTTTTAACCGTTTGAAACCTTTCCAAAATTTCGTTGTACTTCTTTTTATTGTAGCCGTATTGTATGTATATGGAATGCGGAGAGAGCACTTGTTTGATGGTATTGACAATTCTATTACGAGTCTCTTCATCAATTATTGAAAAAGGTAAGGATGATATTACGCAATCGGCCTTTCTCATTCCTGTAACACTGTAAAGATGTTTGTCCAGGTTTTCTGCAGAGTCGTTAATTATATAAATGTTAGGGGCTGTAAATTTTTGCTTTAGCATCTTGCAAAACATTTCATTTACTTCAAAAACAATTAAAGTGGTTGATGGATTAATTTTTTTTGCAAGCAACTCAGTAATGCAACCAGAACCTGCACCCAATTCAATTATTACTTCGGCGTCAGAAAAATTTACAGTTTTAAGCATTTTTTTTACAAGAGTGCCTGAGCTAAAAGCGACAGCACCTGTAACTTTTATTTGCTTTAATAATTGAAACCAAAGAAATAGGTTCTTCATAGTTAGCTTTTTATTTCCTATTTAAAATATCGTAGATCTGAAAACGCAAATATGGTATAATATTTTTTATTGAATTGAATATTTTGATTCACGAATATTCCATGCTATACCTTTAAAAAAAGATTTCAAATGATCGAACTTTTTATCTAAGACAAATTTCATCGTAGCCTTCGGTGTTGAAAAAAGTAAAAAGAAAGAAATAAAGCAGGCAAATTGTAAGGAGGTTGTATTTCTCCTCATATAAAGTATCCTGTTTCGCGTATGATAGTAAGTTTTAAGGCTGCTTTTTTTACCCATAGCCATAGATTCTTTATGAAAAATAAGGCCTTTTGGCTCATAAAGAATTTTATAGCCGGCTTTTAAAACCCGTGCACTCAAATCCATCTCATCATAATAGATAAAAAATTTTTCCGGGAACATCCCCACCTTTTCTATCACTTCCTTTTTAAGCATCATAGCACATCCATGTGCTGAAAATGTAAAGTTACTTGTATCGTGCTGTCCTTTATCTACTTCGCAGTTACCAACAGAAGTGTTACGGCCAGTAAGATTGTTGATAGGGTTGAAGCCCGCATATTGAATAACTTCCGGGTTATAAAAATACCTGATCTTAGGGCAGGTTACCCCAATGGTTGCGTCAGTAAAAAATGGATTGATTAGTGCTTCTATGAGACCGGGTGTTACTTCGGTATCATTATTCACTACAAAAAGAAAATCTCCTTTAGCCTTGCGCATGCCCCAATTATTTCCAGGTCCCCACCCAAGATTTTTTTCACTCCTGATAACCTGGGTATTGGGATAATTTTTTGAATTGATTCTTTCGGTGGGATCTACATCTGAATTCATATCGCAAACCAGGATTTCATAATTCTTCCAGGTTAGTTGCTTTGTGCTTTCAAGAAATTCACACGTAACATCAGTATTATTCCAGTTAAGTGTCACAATTGAAACAAGAGGACACTCACTTTTGTGCATATCTTGGTACATTGGTAAGAGTTGAGAGGTGAAGATACTACACATTTGTTTTTTGAAACAAAGCGGTGGGTGTGCTCATCAGAATTCTAAAGTCTGAAGCAAAGCTGTGATTACGTGCATAATCAATATCAAGGCTTAATCTTTCCTCTGCGCTCATATCTTCCCTTCCTCTTTTTGTAACCTGCCAAAGGCCTGTAATACCCGCAGGGGCAAGAAATCTTTCAGCACCTTCGTTTGTCGTTAGAGCAGACGCTTCATAAAGAGGCAATGGCCTGTTTCCCACTATAGACATCTCACCTTTTAAAACATTAATGAGTTGAGGAAGTTCATCAAGGCTCGTGTTTCTTAAAAATGCGCCTACTTTCGTTATACGTGGGTCATCCTTAATTTTGAAAAATGTGGTTGCACTTGTACCATTTCCGTATAAATTCAAGGCAGCAAGTTCGCCAACTTTATTTTCAGCATCTGCAACCATCGTTCTGAATTTGAAGAAATTAAACACCTTGAAACCTCTACCTGCTCTTTTTGATGTATAAATTGCCGGCCCCTTAGATTCTAATTTTATTGCAATTAAAATCAATATGAACATAGGCGAGAGAACTAAAAGCAAGGAGGTGGCTATAACAATGTCAAAACCTCTTTTCAAAAAACTTATTTTATTTAGTTCCGATGAGTTAGCTGTATCGGCTTTCTGAATATCTTTTTTAGTTGAATGCGATTTTACTTTTTTGAGAAAAGATGCTTTCTTATAAAGCTCGTTGCAATAATCACTGATATTCACAATGTCATCTACAAGGCCTATAGATTTCAATTGTACCAAATGCTTTTTGTTTAAAGCAGTTTCATTATAAATAACAGGTATAACTGAACTCCATAAATTAGAATTTAAAAACTCGCCAAATTTTGCAAGTTGGTCGTGGTTAAAAGGAATATCAATAATAATTACGTCGGGTAAATTTTGCCCAGCTGAAAGCAAATAGAGCAATTGTTCTTTGGCCAAAAAAAGACTTGCGGTATTATAGCTCTTATCAAAAAATGAAAGGCATTTATCAGTCTTGTTTGACGATTTTCCAATGTACAAAAATGCTTTTTCTATAGCTTTAGAAACAGGGTCTTCCTGCTCATCAGTCAGCCTGACAAGAGTGGTTTGATTTAAAAATGTAGTTCCAGTAATCATTTTGTGGGCGTGTTTAGAAGTAAAAAATAATTATTGGAAGTTCATGGTATTGAGGATTAATGTTCAATTCTAATTAAGATTAAATACTTTTCTTTTCTTATGTAAAATCTGTGATTGCTTATCTATCAGCATCGTTTGATCGATTTTTTCGGCAAGTTCTATAGGATTAAAAGGCTTTGTAAAAAATGCATGAACATTACTTTCTAAACAGATAGATTTCAATTCATCATATTTACTATTTGATAAAACAACAACGGGAATATTCCGTAAGAGGCTGCTTGAGCCAAAATGATAGAGGAGTTCTGCATTTTCATCCTCGGAATTTTCTATATTTATAATAATAGTATCTATTTCTATCCCGGAGTTTATGCGCTCCATTGCTAAAAGATTGTTTCCAACAGATAATACTGAATATTTATTCTTCAGTAATGTTTCGATTAAAAAACAAATAGACCTGTTTCTTTCTATGCACAAAACATTTTTCTTCATAACACGAAATAATTATTACAACCCAAGAGTGAAAGGCCTATTTTTTTGATAGATTATAAACCTGGAACAGGCCTTATCATAAGAATAATGGTGTAAAGTTTCCGGTTAAGAACATAAAAGATAAAGGAACCAACGAATAACCTGACGGGGGAAAGGTTATTAATAAGGGAAGGTTACATCAGAGGAATGAAGACTTGAAATTCTTTAAAAAATCAACGACAACATAAAAGTAATATTGATTTCTTGGAATTGCAAATGTAATTACTTTTGAATGAGGATACTAATATGTGTATAAATTTTTGAATCGCAGAAATTAATTTTCTTTTTCATACAGCTTTTCGTTGGGCTTTATCCCATAAAACTGTTTGCTGCTTTTTAATGTATCTTAGAAAGCCCGCATACAAAGCAATATTCATAAACAGAAAATAGTATGGGACATAGAATGCTTTTATCTTAACATTCTTTTGCGCGAACACCCAACCTGTAAACGCTGTAACATAAAAAATTATTTGCGTGATGAATAGAAAATCAAAAATCCTGCTGCCCGCTAAAAAGAAAAGGATAGTGTTGGAAATAAAGACTATCGGCAATAAGACTGGGCATACCGCCCACCTTAGAACTCTGTGCGAAATATATTGGAAAGATAATTTTCCATACTTAAAAATGTTGAGCAAATCTTTTAAAAGATAGATTGATTGAAATCCTCCTGCGCTTATTCTTATTTTTCTTTTTTGTTCTTCCTTGATAGTCATCGATGGAGTTTCCATCGCATACGCTGCGGGCTCATACATTACTCTATAACCTTGCCTGCATATATTCATAGATATCATAAAATCGTCCAGTAATATGCCTGTATCTACGGGCTCGTATAAACTTGTTCGAATTGAAAATAATTCTCCCGCTGCTCCCACAACCGTGTAGAACCTGGCATCCAGTTTTTTTAATAGCGATTCGTATTTCCAGTACAGGCCTTCACCGGAACCCGCAGCACTATTGGTCTGCGAAGTGTCTATTACTTTTTTCTCCCCCGCAACTGCCCCGGTCTTTTCATCTATATAGTGCTTTATTATTTCTTTAATACAAGCTTTGTTTAAAAACGTATTGGCATCGCAAAAAATTACGTAAGGAGTCTTGACAAATTCCATCGCATGGTTTATCGCGGCAACCTTGCCTTTGCGCTCAGGACGGAACAAAACATGAATGTTCGGGTAAGATTTTAAAATATTATTGGTATTATCAGTAGAACCATCTGTAACAAAATAAATATGTAGTTTATCCTTGGGATAGTCAAGTTCGAATGTATTGGCAACCTTTTTTCTAATTATTGATTCCTCATTAAATGTAGCTATAACGAGGCTTACAGCCGGCAAAAAATCAGGATCAAATTTATTATTATCCCGTTCAAAAAAAATGTTTCTTAAAGAGATCAATATCCAAACCAATATTCCATATAAAACGTAACTGTAGGCTACTATGAAAAGGGAAGTCCAAAAAATTATTTTGATTGTATACATTGCCCTGGTGAAGTATTGAATAATGAAATGTTTTTAATGGAAAAATAAGTGATTAATATTATGAGAAATGGTTTTTTTACTTCATATTGGTTTTTTTTCCCCACTTATTTGCAATAACAAAACAAAAGTATAGTTTTACAAAATATTCACCCCCTTGGGGGAGCTATTCCTAATCTCCTCTTTGAATTTCCAACGCAAGTTTTCCAATTTTTCCGGCTTATTTTTTTGATGTGCTTAAGCAAAGTTTGCTTGCAGGTGTATTTTTTAAATAAATCAAATTCGTTTACGCCTCTTAATTTCGTTCCATGAGAAAAGTAATTTACTCTTCACTTTTACTGTTGCTTTCATTTTCAAGCTTTCAGCTTTCTGCCCAACCTGGAGTATTAGATCCCTCAGATCCTGATTGGATTTTTACGGCTGGCAATCAACCTCCTGCGCCCACTTATGCAATTATGAGCAAGTGGGGGCATAGTAATGTATTAAACTGGGATCCATACTCTTACGGGTATAGGTCTTATTATTTTAAGGGGATGGCTTTTAGGATTAAATTTCCTAAATCGTACCAGCATAATGTAGTTGACGGAAAAACTTACCCAATGCTCCTATTTATGCATGGCCTTGGTGAATATGGGCCAATTTATAACAACGAACTCCAGCTTTTGTGGGGTGGGCAACTCCATGCACAGGCTGTTAATAACGGCAATTTTGATGGCTTTCTTCTCTACCCGCAAAGTAATAGTGGTTATTTGCAGGCATATTTTCCTTCCATACTTGACTTAATGGACTCACTGGCAAAATACGTAAAGCTGGATATAGACAGGGTTACCATAAGCGGCCTTTCTTCAGGTGGGCAAGCCTCCTGGGATTTTTTGCAGACTAACTCAGACAGGTTTGCTTCTATGATGCCGATAAGCGCAGCCAGGCAAGTTGATATTCCTTTTATCCCAAGTTATATTACTATACCAGTTTGGCTATCCAACGGAGGGCTTGATAATGATCCAACACCGCAAACGGCGACCGATGTTGTAGATACTTATAAGATGTTAGGGGGAAATATCAAGCAGTCTTTTTATCCCCTAGGAGCTCATGCTATCTGGTCGAATTTCTGGGCGGAGCCGGGCTATTTTCCCGCACTGCGGGCTGCACATAAAGCTAACCCGTTAGTTTATTTTCAACACAATCAATTTTGCCCACTCGAAAACATAGATGCTAAGATGCAGTTGCAGCCCGGGTTTTACGCTTATCAATGGGATAAAGATGGTGTTGTTATTCCCGGCGCAACAACCAACACGTATGATGCTGCTGCAAATGGTACTTATCGTGCACGTTTTATGCGAACGTCGACTTCGCCATGGTCTGCCTGGTCACCAACGCCGGTAGTTGTTTCTCAAAAGCAACCAACCATTACTCCTCCAATACAGATAAATGGTTTATTTAGCAATGTATTACCAGCACCGGATGGTTCAACAACAGTGCCTTTAATAGTTCCAAATACTTTTGCAGGCTATGATTGGAGAAGATTAAGTGATAATAGCCTTGTAAGTTCTGTAAATACTTATGATGCTCCTGTGGGGCAATATAAAGTGCAGGTTACGGAACAGTTTGGCTGCAGCAGCAGTTATTCTGCACCATTTACAGTAATTGCGGCGGCAGGTGTGAATGTTCCTGATAAAGCCACGGAAGTTTCGGCTGTAGCTACTTCTAATACCACTGTACAGGTATATTGGAATAGTAATCCTAATCCCATTTATAATGAAACCGGGTTTGAAGTGTACAGATCTTCGACAGCAGGTAGTGGTTATGTACTTGTAGGTAAATTAGCTGCAGATATACTTGATTTTTTCGATCAAAATTTATTGCCAAACACAACTTATTATTATATAGTAAGAGCAGTTAATGACAATGGCGCTTCACCAATCAGTAACGAAGCATCTGCAACCACAATATCTGATACACAAATACCTTCGGCCCCTACCTATCTATCTGTTACCGGGGTTACACGTCATTCTGTTTCGATCAGGTGGAACGCTGCTACCGATGACGTTGGCATTAGTAAGTATGATATTTATGTAAATGGCCAAAAGGCTTTTACGACGGATCTGACGGATTTTACTATAAATAACCTTGATTCTTTTCAAACATATTCTTTTTATGTACGGGCAAGGGACTTTTCCGGTAATATATCTGTACCAAGCAACCAGGTAAGTGCTCTAACCAAACTTGTAGGTATTAATTACAAATATTATGAAGGTACATGGAGTACGCTGCCGGATTTTAATTCCCTGACTCCTGTGAAAAAAGGATATAGTAATAATGCAGATATCTCCGTCAGAAATCAGAATGTAGATTATGGAATCTTATGGGAAGGCGTGATAAAGATACCTGTAACGGGAACTTATAAATTTGAAACAGGATCTGACGATGGAAGCAAACTTTATATTGGTAATTATTCAGCCGGCGCTACTCCTTTAGTGAATAACGACGGAGTACATGGCGTTGTTATTGCCGCTGGGTCTATAACTTTAACTGCGGGTGTTTATCCTATTGCCATAACGTATTTTCAGCAAGCTACCGGTCAATCTATGAGTGTTTACTGGACCTGCGCAGCTGCAGGGTTTCCTGCCCGTACACTTATTCCCGATTCTTACTTTGGTGACACAGTTACTAATCCGTTACTTGTACCCGCGATGTCATCAAACCTTTTGGTTACTGCGGTAAATTACAATCGCGTGCACATAACATGGAGCGACAATAGCAGCAATGAAACAGGCTTTGAATTATATAGAAAAGCAGCTGCCGATTTAGATTATTCGATGGTTGCGTTGCTTCCTGCAGATGCAACTATGTATGATGATACAACTGTTGCCGGGGCTACTACTTATTCCTATAAAATACAAGCGGTAAATCTTTATGGGCCCTCCGGGTTTAATCCTGCAGATATTGGTGGCATTGAATATTCTTACTACCAGGGTAATTGGAATAACCTGCCTAATTTTAGTGCATTAACTCCTGTTGCTACAGGCTTTCTTGCCAACTATTCAATAGCCAACGCTTTACAGCCAGATAATTTTGCCTATAAATTTGTTGCAAACATCAACATTGCGGTTACCGGCACTTATACATTTTACACGGCTTCGGATGACGGAAGTAATTTATACCTGA
Source organism: Ginsengibacter sp. (assembly GCA_039931355.1). GTDB lineage: Bacteria > Bacteroidota > Bacteroidia > Chitinophagales > Chitinophagaceae > Ginsengibacter. Next base: position 16,018 of record JBDTSD010000030.1, on the reverse strand, counting down.
ACACTTTTGATTCTTCTGGATTAGTGGTGATGAATGACTACACCCAAGGCACAACAAAACGGTCTGGTAGTATTACATTAACCGCCGGAAGGCACCCAATATTTGTAACCTATTTCGAAAGAAATGGGGGACAAGCGCTGTTAGTCAGTTACAAAAGGCCTGGTGATCCAACAGATAAGCCAATTCCTGACTCAGTTTTTATAAATAAAAATACGACGGCTACAACACCGGCATTACCTTCTGTACCGCTTGTTCCAAAATATTTATCTGCACAAGTTATTACGCCATTCCAGATAAATGTTTCATTTAAAGACAGCTCTACACAAACGGGCTATGAAGTTTACAGGTCAGTAAGCTCTGCTAATAATTTTCATTTATACAAGACCTTTAATATTAATGACAGTATTGTCAGCTTTTCTGATAGCGGCCTATACGCTAATACTATTTACTATTATAAAGTTAGGGCAAATGGTATTGGTGGGTTTTCAGCTTTTTCTTCAACTGTTTCAGCAACCACAGGCAATAACGCGCCGGCAATAGCGCCTGTTGTAGATTTTGCGATGTATCATTCCGCCACCCAATATGTTGCTATAAAAGCTACTGATATTGATGGAGATATTCTGGCCCTCAGTTTCCAAAATCTTCCATCATTTGCGAGCTTTAGCAGCACTGGAAATGGTACTGGCAATTTGATCTTCACACCTAATGTTTCTTCAGATGGCCTCTATAATATAACTGTTGTTGTTAATGACGGTCACGGGGGAAACAAAACGATGCCATTTTCTGTCACCGTAAATAACAATCAATCTCCCACAATGTACCGGCTTCGCAATATCACTGTTGATGAAGGTTCCGCCAGCTTAACAGCGATGACGGCGAGCGATCCCGACAGGCGCACGGTGTTGAGATGGTCGCTCACTAATGGCCCGGCTTTTCTTTCCATAAGGGTAACGAGCGATAATACAGCGATGTTAGTTTCTGCACCAGGATTTGCAGATGCAGGTGTATATCCTTTCACCATAACTGTAAGTGATGGAGCCGGAGGCGTTATTTCATCTTCAGCCAACGTCACAGTTATTAATGTGGAAACAACAACTAATGATGGTACCGCACCAATAATGCCGTCAAACCTTACGGCAACGGCGCTTGCTGATGGTTCTGTTAGGCTTTCGTGGACGGATATAGCATACAATGAATCCGCCTATTACGTTTACAGGGCATTGACACCAGGGGGTACTTATACGCTTCTTAATAGTGGCGCATCCAATTTGAACGACACGACCTACATTGATAATTCAGCCGTAGGAAATACTTTATATTATTATAAAATTGAAGCGATTAATGGTAATGGTAACTCAGGCAAAACAGCTCCGGTAAATGTTACTACCGCAAATAAATTACCAGTGGTGCATACACTTAATAATATAATAATAAATGCCGGCAGCCAGGCAGTGCTGAATATAACATCGAGTGATGACCCCGGCGAAATATTAGTCTTAAGCGTAACGGGCCTTCCATCATTTGCAACCTTAGATGATTTAGGAAATGGATCGGCTGACATTACTTTTCAACCTCAGTTAAGTGATGTGGGAACTTATTCTAACATAACAGCACAGGTTAGCGACAATCACGGCGGGGTTACGACTAAACAATTTTCTGTTACCGTATTAGACAATAGTTTCCGTTCAACGTATGTGAATTTCAGTTCTCAAGGCGGAAGCAGCGCTCCTGCGCCCTGGAATAATTACCTGAATTTTCCATTTGCCAATCTTTCACTTGATAACCTGCTTGATGCATCTGGCGTTAACACAGGATATAGCGTAAAATTCCTTCAACAGCTTACAGGAAATTTCACAACCGGCATGGCAGCAAACAACAAGGGTATTTACCCCGACAGCGTACTGTTGACATCCGTTTACTATTCATCTTCTGCAACTGCTCAATTGGAATTTGCGGGGCTTAATGTCAATAAAAAATATAACGTTGTACTTCTTAGCAGTTTTAATTCAGGAGATGATGCAACTGCTACATTTACCTCCGGTTCTCAATCTGTTACGTTGAATGGAATGTATAATTCAACCAAAACAGTTCAGCTGAACGGACTTGTGCCGAATGCATCAGGCATAATTGATGTTTCCTTTACCAAATCTGCTTCAGCTATAAATGTGATGCTGAACGCCGCCGTACTACAGGAATACAGTGGCACTCCTTTGCTGAGGCCTGCAGATTTATTCACTGAGAGCGTGCTTGCTTCTAATAAAGTCAACCTAGCCTGGAGCGACAGGAGTTTCAATGAAACTGGTTTTGAGATCTGGCGGTCAACCTCTGCAAGTGGCACGTTTAGTTTGGTGACAACCACTCCTGCAAATACCACAACTTACACCGATAACGGCTTGACGTATGGCGTAAAATATTATTACCAGGTAAGGGCAGTGAAGACAGGGATTTATAGTGCTTATAGTAACACTTCCGGTACAAGTGTAGCTTCACAAACTGTTTACTTAAACTGGGATATAAATTATAACCAACCGGCGCCGTGGAATAGCACAAATACTCCTCCAACCTCAGGGACTAACTTTACCAATCTTTATGATACAGCAATGAACAGCACCGGCTACGAAATGCTGATAGTCCAGGGATTTAATGGTGAATTTTATGCAGGCGTTACTGGCGGTGGAATTTTCCCTGATAACGTAATGCAGAGCAATTATTGGACGGATGCATCACAAACTAGCCAGGTAAAATTTAATAATTTAGACCAAAGAAAGAAGTACAGAATCGGAGTCTTTGGAAGCGCTACCTGGTACGGATTCTTCAATGGCAACTACACAATTGATGGTACCACGCTTTCAGTAAATAGCCATAATAATAATTCTAAAGTGATCTATTTTGAAGATGTAACTCCAAATAGTGACGGAGAAATCCTTCTTAATATTTCACCCGATGCTGGTACGCCATATTGTTTTACAGCCGCAATAACAATTGAAAGCTATGATCCCGAAACGGGAATAGGCAGCGGTCCAATAGCAGGTAAGCCCATATTGGAGCAGCCGGTTCCTCAGAGTGAGCATAGGAGCCCGGCAGTTATCAGTGATAATGAGGTAATGATTACTAGTGTAAAGGCCTATCCAAACCCTTTCACAAATAATCTCAAAGTAGACTTACAGATTTCTCCTAAAATAAAACAAGTGGCATTATTACTTTTCGATGTAAATGGCCACATGCTTTACACAAAAGTACTCGGCTCTAACGAGATGGCACGTGGAAATCAAACAGTCGATCTTTCAATGACAAAGGCTTTGCCGCCAGGGAATTATTTTTTAAAGGTGCTTGGAGATGGTAAAGCACAGCAAACAATAAAGCTTGTAAAAGCCCGTTAGAAAAGCCATCACACAACTAAAAAAATCCGGTATTTCTATTACCGGATTTTTTTTGATTGTACATTTGCGATTCCTCTTAAACACTAATTGATTCTTAATGGATTTATTATATTTCTTAAAGGTTCTCTACAGAAGAAAATGGGTCATAATTTTTTTGACTTTTCTTGCGTTGCTGGCAGCCTTCATTTTTTTGCTTTTTAAAAAGCCGCTGTACGAATCATTGGCTCAGTACTCTACCGGTTTTACGGCTGATAGAGTGAAGCTTACAGATGGATCTTCAATCGCTGATCTTTATACCGCAGACACTAAGTTTGATAATGTTATTGAAACATTTAAATCACCAAAGGTTGTAGGTATGATATCCTACAGGTTATTGGTGCACGATCTTGAAAATCCTTCGCTTCCATACAGGCACCTTACGCCGAAGGAAAAGGGAAGCAATATTTACAAGTCAGTAAATAAGGATGCAGCCATGCAGATTTTGCAAAGCAAAATAAGCAAAGGCGAATTACTAAGGTCTGATGATCCTTCCGAAAAAAAGCTTTTGGAATACTTAAAGCTTTACAATTATGATTATAGCGGGCTTACTAAATACCTTTTTATTGTAAGGGTGGAAAAGACTGACTACCTGAATATCGTTTTCCGCTCAGAAAACCCTGAGCTTTCTGCGTGGGTCGTAAATGCAATGGGAAAAGAATTCATAAATTATTACCAGAACTTAAACTTACAACGAACAGAAGAAAATGTAGTAAGCATTAGAGCACTTGAAAAACAACAGGCAAATAAGGTAGATTCACTTAGCAATACTCTTTTGCAGGAAAAGCAAAGCCAGGGAACTATTGATCCTGTAAGCAGGAGCACAAGCGCCATGGAAACGGTCAAAGATCTCGAAGGAAAGGCCGCAGAAGAAAAAAGCAAGTATGATGAACATTTCAACAGGCTTCAATACCTGCAAAATAATCTTACGCAAATTCAATCATCTTCAAGCGCTTCAAGCAGCAATGCTGACGTGCTCAAGCTTATTGATAAACAGCACAAACTGGAAGCTGACCTTCTTGCTAAAGGAGGAAACGATGCCGATCTGCAACGGCAAATCACACAGGTGCGCAGTGAAATTAATTCAAAATCAACTGCGGGGTTGTCCAAAGCAAAAGCAACACAAAGCATTGCGGACTTGCAGGATAAAATAAATGAAGAGAGCGCATTGATGAAAGCTGCACAATCAACCATTACAGATTATAATAATAAGATCAGGTATTACATGGGGCTTACCAATGTAAACCCCGGAAGCAATGTAAAAATTGATGTAATAAGGGATAAACTTGACATGGAGCAAAAGCAACTTTCAAACATAAAAGATAAGCTCAACCAGGCTGAGGGACTTTCGAAAGATGACCCCACGGCCAACTTTACCCAAACACTTTTAGGCCAGCCTGCTGTAGAGCCTGAGCCAAAGAAAAGCATTATCACCATGGGCATCTCGGGTGTGTCCATGTTTTTTCTCTCTTCCTTTATTTTTTTATTTCTGGAAATATTTAATGCTTCTATTAAGACGCCTTATGGATTTGAAAAATCCGTAAAACTGAAATTGATAAGTATCGTTAACGCTGTAAAGCTGAAGAAAAGAAATGTTTCAGAAATAGTAATGAACGAGACTGATGCGGATGTAAATGGCTCCGAAGCATTGTTTAAGAATAATATTCGAAAGCTGCGGTACGAGGTAAGCGCAACCCGGATGAAAACGTTTCTATTCACCAGTACGCAACGCAGAACAGGGAAAAGCACGATTATCGAAGCGCTGGCTTATAGCTTACTGCTTAATAAAAAGAAAGTCTTACTTATAGACTTAAATATGCACAATAATACACTGACGCAAAAATTTAATGCAAGTGTATTGATACAGGACATGGCAGAAAAACTGAATAGTAATTTACCCCTGTTAATGCAAAATTCGACGAGTAATACTGCTTATGATGACCTTGATATTATTGGTTGCCGGGAGTCAAGTCTTACACCTTCTGAGGCGCTGTTCAAAATGGATATGAATGCATTGATTAAGTCGCTTGAAGAAAAGTATGACTTTATATTTATAGAGGGCGCCGCCATAAACAATTATGCCGACACCAAAGAACTTGTTCAATATTCAACCGGGGTTATTTCAGTTTTTTCAGCCGATAATGCAGTTGCTCAAACTGATAAATCATCTATTCAGTATTTGCAAAGTCTCAGGGAAAAAAATCTTGGCGCAGTGCTGAATAATGTATTACCCGAAAATCTTAATTTCTGAGTTGTATCAAAACCCCCAACATCACCCAACAAAAAGGCAGTCATGGGTTGACTATGCAAAAGGGATAGCAATTATTCTTGTGCTTTACAGGCATGTGTTTGAGGGGATCAAAAACTCGGGTGTTAATGTTTCTCATTATATTTTTCTTGAAGAATGGAACATTGTGTTTTTTAGTTTCAGAATGCCACTTTTTTTTATTGTTTCGGGCATTTTTGTTTCATCAAGTTTTGTAAAGAGAGGCATAGGGCAGTTCATTAAAACGAAACTCCGCACAATTCTTTACCCATATTTTTTATGGGGTATTATTCAAGTCACACTACAGCTTATTTTCTCTCCTTATGTAAATGGTCGTATTGATTTTTATAATTATTTAGATCTTCTTTACTTACCAAGAGAAATAGAACAATTCTGGTACCTGTATGCGTTGTTTAATGTTACCATCCTTTATGTACTCCTAAAATATGGCCTGGGACTTAAACCCATATACAATCTCATACTCGGGTTGATTATGTTTTTACTGTCCGCCTATTTTTATCGCCATAATATTATTCTTGGCTTTGTAAGCGACATTCTTCATTATTATATATTTATAGCTTTAGGCGACGTGTGTGCGAAATTTATACGAAATAAAAATAATTTAAAGGTCTTCGAATCATGGCGGTTGTTTTTTATTTTGATTGTGCCCTTTCTATTATCTCAATTATATTTTTTATACGCCAACATACAATACCCGGACACAAAGTATCAATATGTGGAATATTTCAATCCGCTGGTATTTCTGCCAATTGCTATGATTGGTTGTGCTTTTGTTATCAGTGTTTCATTTATTTTGCAAAAATATTCAAATGCAAGATGGTTAGAGGTCTTAGGGTGGCACTCGCTATTTATCTATGTTGCGCATGTGATAGTAGCTGCCAGCTTGCGGGTATTGTTAACAAGGGTCTTTAATATTTATTCCGTTCCCGTATTGCTGCTTTCGGGCATTATTGTGGGACTAATAGTTCCAGTGATGTTATACAAATTTGCTGTTCGAATCAATATGCCATGGATTTTTACGTTACAGAGTAGAAAACAAATAGTTGTAAATGTTGCGGTAGCTGATAGCGGGGAAAAGATAGGGCCTGTCATCAATAAGCAAAATTAAACACACTACCTGTTTCAGTTTGGACAATGTTCAGGAGAAAACCTAATACGTAAAAAACATCTCTCAAAAAAAATTAAAGACTGCGGTATTGCAAAAAGAATATCACTTAAAAAATAATAAATCATTAAAGCCGGGTTTGTACAACGGCCTGCAAAAGGTGATGATACCGATCTTTGGTGTCTTAAGCACCATGCTGCTTGCACACAAAGCGCTTTCAAAACCTGAAATGGGCGTGTGGTCTCTTTTCCTGGTGCTTACTTCTTTTGTTGAGCTTTTCAGGCAAGGGCTTGTGAAAACATCATTGATAAAATATATAAACCATAGCCAGGAAAACGAGCACAGTGCTGTCATGTCCGCAGCCTTCTTTTTAAACGTAGTGGTTACATTAATTCTTTGTGCGGTTTTATTTTTTTGCTCCCACCAGATCGCATCCCTGGTGAATGCTCCGCTGCTTGAGCCAATGCTTTATGTTTTTATAATAGGGATGCTCTTTCTTATTCCTTTTTCACATTTTGAATGGATCATGTATGGCAAGTCATTGTTCAAAGATCTTTTTTGGACGTATCTCGTACGGCAGGGAATTACGCTGCTGGTAATCTTTCTTTATTATGTTATTCATGGCTCACTCTCTCTGAGTATGCTTGTTATCATTTATTCCGGTGGTATATGTATGGGAGCTATATCAGGATTTATTTTTGTAAAAAGATTCTTAGTTCTTCGCTTCATACGTTCCGGTTTATGGATAAAAAAATTATGGCATTTTGGTAAATATGTTTTTGGCTCAAATGTAAGCACGCTTGTTTTTAGAAATGTTGATCAGTTCATGATTTCAAATATTCTTTCGAATACTGCGTACGTTGCCTCACAAAGTATATCACTTCGCATCGTGAATCTTGCTGATATTCCATCCCAGGTAATGAGCGATATTGTATTTCCCAAAAGTTCTAACCCTGATCTTTTAAACCGTCCTGAAATAATAAAAAAGTATTATGAAAAAGCAGTAGGGGCCACACTTTGCTTTATATTGCCCATTGTAATTTTTATTTTAATTTTTCCGAAAGCAATACTTTTTGTGTTAGCGGGAGAAAAATATTACGATGCAATTCCTTATTTAAGATTGGTGACGTTTTCTACCATTTTTCTTTCCTTTTTAAAACAATGGGGCGTAATTATTGACTCAACCGGGAAGCCGCAGGTAAACTTTTTAATGATTACACTTATCGCGGTTTTAGAAATTTGTCTTTGCTATTTCTTTATCAGGGAGTTTGGTTTTTTAGGAGCCGCTTATGCTTTGTTGACAACTCATTTCATTGGCTTTGTTTTTACGCAAATACTTTTAAGAAAATATTTCAACATCAACTTTATTAATTGTTTTAAATACTCATTTGCCTACTACCCGCAAATATTTCAATTGTTTTCGCAAAAGTTTTTAACCAGGTGGAAATTTAACTAATGGAAAACAGGTGTGTAATAATGTTTGGCCTGCAGCCGTGGGATATTGAGATTGGAAGCAATTTTAAGAATATGGCTATCGAAATAAGCCGCACGAATAAGGTGCTGTATGTGAACAGGCCACTGGACAGGATTAACTATTACAAAAACCGAAGCGACAAAAAAGTAAAAGCCAGGCTGGAGAGCATAAGGCAAAATAAAAATACTTTGACTGAAGTAAAGAAAAATATTTGGGTGTTAAATCCAAGGATCATTCTTGAATCAATAAATTTTTTACCACCGGGCTTTCTCTATAATTTTTTAAATAAAAGAAATAATAAAAAGATCGCTTCGGAAATTTTATCAGCGTCAGCGCAGCTTGGGTTTAAAGATCCAGTGATGCTTGTTGACAATGATTTTTTTAATGCCTTATATCTTAAAGAATATATTTTGCCGTCTTTGTTTATTTATTATGTGAGAGATTACTTATTGTCGCAGCCGTATTTTCAAAAGCATGGAGAAAAAGCAGAACATGCGATCATGCAAAAAGCCGATGCAGTAATAGCGAACTCCGCTTACTTAAATAATTATGCTAATAAATATAACAATAGTACAGACATCGGCCAGGGTTGTGAAGTAGAGGAGTTCCTGGAAGCAGGCCACGCTTTTCCCGCTGATATGGAAGGTCTGCAAGGCCCTAAAATAGGCTATTGCGGGATGCTTACCTCTGCAAGGCTTGATATAAAGCTGCTGGAGTTTATTGCAAAAGAAAGGCCATCCTGGAATGTAATTTTGGTTGGGCCGCAGGATGAAGTATTTGCCGCTTCGCCCCTTCACCAGTTAAAAAATGTATTTTTTTTGGGCCCGAAAAAGCCATCTCAGTTGCCGGCCTATGTGCATGCTTTTGATGTGTGCATGAACCCGCAAGTGTTGAACCAGATGACGATAGGAAATTATCCCCGCAAAATAGATGAATACCTGGCCGCCGGAAAACCAACAGTCGCAACGGATACCGAAGCAATGCGGTTTTTCAGCGACTTTGTATATTTATGCGATACTCCCGCGAGCTACCTAAAAAATATTGAGCTTGCGCTTGCAGAAAATACTGATAATGGTGTGAAGGAGCAAAGAATTGAATTTGCCAAATCACACACATGGCCTGCATCTGTAAATAAATTATACGAAGTAATTGATCGTTTAAAAAAATAACATGGAAGAAGAAAAAAAAGAAACCGTTGAGGAGGAGAGGAGCACGAACCTAACGCAGGTAATAGCTTACTTATTCGTAACGATAATTATGCTAACACTGTTTTTAAAAATATTATTTGGTTAAATAAATGAGCGTCACTGACAATTATATTGCACCAACAAAGTTTATTCACTGGCTGAAAAGAGAATTTCTTTCTAAGGGATTATCGTCCCCTTTTGGAATTGCCTTGTTAGCCATTATCGCTGTTGCAACCGGCTTTCTCGCCTCTCAAAATCTATACGGCATTGCATTTGCCGCCGTCGGAGCTATTGCCGCTGCCATCGTAGTTTACTATTGCTTTTTTGAGCCGGTAACGGGCTATTTTATCACCATGTTTATTGCATTTTTTGCATTTTATCCTAATCATATTCTCAACATTATTTTACCCATTCCCACCTTTGTTGAGCTGCTTACTTTCATTCTGCTTTTGGGATCATATAACTCGGCCAAGAAATTAAACCTTCCGGGGAATTCACTGTTGGTTACGGGTATTTCAATTGTATTTATTCTTTATACGATTTTCAATCTTATCGAATTTTTCAATCCTGATATGCAGAGCAGGGCAGGATGGCTTTTCAGGTTTAAACGATATATGGTATATGTTTTTGTGTATATCATTTCATACAGGTTGATAGACACTCCGCAACGGTTCAGAAATTTTATAAAGTTCTGGCTCTATATGGGATTTTTGGCGGCGGCCTATGGCTGTTATCAGCAATGGTTTGGAATGCTGCCAATGGAAATATCCTATATAAAAAGTGACCCGGTAGAGTATAAGCTGATGTTCCAGGGTGGTATGCTGCGTAAATTTTCTTTCCTGTCTGATGTAGTTTCTTTTGGTGTGTTATCCGGCTCCATGGCTGTTGTTGCACTGATTTTGGCAATAAGTGAAAAGCGGCGAAAACGAAAGTATAAACTGTTTTTTGGTGCACTTATTATGACATTGGGAATGTTCTATTCCGGCACGCGGACGACAACTGTGATATTACCTGCAGGCATGGCCTTATATTTATTTATGACTATAAGAAATAAAACCACGCTTATTACCGTATTTGCTTCCGCCATAATCGCTTTTTTTATTCTCTATGTTCCAGTAGATAACCCGGTGCTTAACAGGGTAAGATCAACGTTTAACTCACAGGATGCGTCGCTGAATGTACGTGACGTAAACAGGCACTACATACAACCTTACATATATGGGCACCCGATTGGCGGAGGTATTGCAACAACCGGTACTGAGGGCCTTAACTATAACCCAGATCACGTGTTGGCAGGTTTTCCGCCCGATAGTGGTTTACTGAAAGCAGCACTGGAGATGGGTTACGTAGGCCTCGCATTCACTATGTTCTTTTATCTCGTAATATTATACCAATGCATAGATTATTATTTCAGGTTGAAAAACCCGGAATATAAAACTTACGTGGCAGCAATTGCTGCCGCGCTATTTGCAATGATAGTAACGCAGTATGCGCAAGTGTCGATAGGACAAATACCGGGTGCCATATTTTTCTTTGGAACAATATCAATGATCAAGCGCCTCGTGGAGTTCGACGAGACTGAACAAAGCGAAGCAAAAAATTACTTAGCTGTGGCATAATAAAGTTGTATGATTAAGTTTGCATCTTTTCGTATGCCCTAAATTCAAAATTGGATCACATGAAAATAATATTTCTCGTTTGTGGCTTGTTTCTCGGCGGTCAAATCTTTGCCCAGCGCATTCAGCAGGTGCCGGATAGCCTGAGGAAACAACCCGTTGTTCAACCTATAGATGAAGACGCGGCAATTAAGGCCCGTCTCGTAAAGCTGGCTCAAAAAAATCCCACCTTTATTGCGGATGATGCAGCAATTGAAATAGCGGAGCTTAATAGAAAGAAAGCAACTTCCAGTTGGCTTAGTTCCGTAACAATAGGAGGTAACCTCAATGAGTTTTCAATTAACAATAGCCCGGCAGGAAATTTTTATCCAAAGTATAATTTCGGTGTGCAAATACCGCTGGATATCTATGCAAGAAATAAGAACGAAAGGCTCGTGGGCGATCAGAATATAATTATTGCTAACGCTGCCAAGGCCGACAGGATGAACCGCGTAAAAGCAGAAACGCTGATACGCTATGAAAATTTTAAAGAGCAAAGAGAACTTGCAAACCTGCAGAAAATTTCGGTAGATAACAACTACTCCGATTATTTGGCGGGGCAATCAAATTTTGCTGATAATACAATAACGGTGGATGTTTTGAATAAAATTTACCAGGGATATGTATTGGAGCAGTTTAAATTAGTCCAGTTAAAAAAGGAATTAAATGTGTCCATCATACAGTTAGAAGAAATGATCGGGATGCCGCTGGCGAAGGCAATTCCTAACCTGGTTTTATGAGTGTTGTGTAATGCCATCTGAAGAGACTGCCTAAACCAATTATTCATTCCATTCATTTGGATTTTGATTTCGAAAAGCTTAATAAAATCAGCTCCCGGCTCACATGAAGTAAAAAACAAAAATTCTTCTAAACCTTTTTCTGAAAAAATAATGATGATTCGATAAGGGCTTCAAACATGGGATTTTAAAGGCAGCACTTTATTCAAAACTCTTTATGGATGTATCCGGGCAAAAAAATAAAATATTTTTTCCTAACCTGGATGGGCTTAGGTTCATTTGCTTCCTGCTTGTATTTCTCTACCATTGCAATGAAACCCTGTTTCGGAAAATTGCCAATCCAACGCTTCGCGGCATATTAAATTTTCTTTTCAAAAACGGAAATGTTGGCGTAAATATTTTTTTTGTATTGAGTGGTTTTCTTATAACTTTTCTCTTGATAAAAGAAAAAGAGATAAAGAATACCATAAGCCTGAAAAACTTTTACCTGCGACGGATATTAAGGATATGGCCGCTGTTTTATCTTTGTCTTTTTTTAGGATTTGTATTATTTCCTTTCCTGAAGTACCGGGCGGTTCCTTCGCCTTTCGAAATATCAAATTTCTGGAGTTATCTTTTTTTTGCAGGGAATTTTGATTTTATAAAAATATGGCCCCGAACGCCCGATGCGCTTAATTTGCTGGTGCTTTGGTCTGTGGCGGTTGAAGAGCAATTTTATCTTGTATGGCCAATTATATTAAAATACTTTTCTAAAAAATTCTACTTCTATATTTTTATCGCTATCATTTTCTCCACTCTTTTATTCCGCTCTTTTTTTATATCAAACTACCCGGTTCTACATTTTCATACTTTTTCTGTGATAGGCGATATGGCTATAGGCGGCATCACAGCGTATGCATGTTCATCTCCCACACGCATCTTTCACCTTATTGTAAATATGAAGCGGGTTTGGATTGTTGTCCTCTATTTGACTACCATCATTTTAGTTTTGTTTGCTGACCAGGTTTTTTTCTACGCTGTTCCCGTGGTTTTAAAAAGAATAATTCTTGGCGCATTGTTCGCTTTTATTATTGCCGAACAGAATTTTGCCAGGCACTCGTTCTTTAAATTTTCCCGGTTTAAAATAATATCCGTGTTGGGGATTTACACTTATGGCCTTTATTGTTTGCATTTCATAGGTATCGTATTTATTGAAAAGTGTATCGACAAATTTCAAATAAATACCGGCACATTATTTACTTCTTTATTAGCTGCATTTTGCGCATTACTGGTAACTATCTTTCTAAGCTATGCATCCTACCATTTATATGAAAAATGGTTTCTTAAGTTGAAATCAAATTTTTCATTTATTTCGAAGACGTGACCTGGAAGTTTGGATGTTAATTTCTTTAACAAAACTTTTATCAGCCCATATACCACTGATTGTAAAAAGGTTAGCCGGCATTTTTTGCTGACTTTGCGCTGAATGTTGTTTTATTACTTCAACTCTGTTTTCATTAAAATATTATTCCTTTCTTTTGCGAAATAATTCGACGCCATAAGCGTTAAGTGTATAAGTTTTTTGCATTTTATAGTCATTATTTCAATCTGATTTTTCATTAAGCAGATGGGGGATAGATGTCTTTAAAGTGTAGAAAAATTTTATCCAAATCTTAAGAAAACCATTCAATGAACAGTATCCTGTCCAACGCTTTATTTGCGTTTCTCCTATGCACTTTAATGTGCTTTTCAAAAAATTCCAATGCTCAATCTTGTGGTTGTAATCACGTTTTGCAGCCTGCTCCTGATGGAGGCATTTACTTCACTAACGGCAACAACGGAGTAAAAATATTACCAGGCGACAAGGTTTGTATACAAGGTGGCTACTATCCCTATATTTCATTAAATGGCCTTGTGGGAACTGCTTCTCAGCCAATAACAATTACTAATTGTGGTGGCCAGGTGATCGTTGGAAGCGGAGCTTCTTATTGTTACCGCATTGTCAACAGCAGGTATATAAAATTTACCGGCACAGGTAGCCCCGGTGTTACTTACGGTTTCAAATCATATTGGCCAGGGGGGTTTACAACAGCTGGCATGTCAGTAAGGGATAGCTGCAGCGATTATGAGATTGATCACTTTGAAGCGCAGAATGCTCAGAATGGTTTCCTGTGTAAAATTGATCCTTATGATTGTGAACCCGGTACCTGGAGCACAGGCTGGACAATAAATAATGTTTCCATTCACGACAATTATGTACACAATACTATAGGTGAAGGAATGTATTTAATAAACACTGCGGTAACGCAGAATGTTACGAATTGTAATGGCCAAACAATCACTATTGAGCCTGTGCAAGCCAATGGAATGAAGGTGTACAATAACATTATAGACTCCACCGGCTGGGATGGAATACAGGTTGCTGCATCAAAAAATGCAGACTTGTATAATAATAAGGTTACACATTACGGCATGCAAAACCTCGGCTCACAGCAGGCCGGGATTATACTTGGCGGCAAAAGTGACGGTTCAGTTCATGATAATTACATAAATGGTGGCACGGGAGAGGGACTGGAGATTTTTGGATCAGGAAGGGTTAATATTTATAATAATGTAATTGCCAACGCAGGATGGGATGCAAGTTCCGCGGGACAAGATGCTATTGCTGTTGACGATCGTCCCCAGCCAAATAATAAGTATGCGGGGTTGCAGGTATATGTAATGAATAATACAGTGGTAAATGCAGCAAGAAATGCTATTCATTTATTCAATTCATATAATACAATGGCGCAGGCGAATAAGATTTATAATAACCTGCTTGTAAAGCCAAATAATACCAGCATCTATGATAATCCTTATACTAACATTGATGGTAACACGAACGTGGATACTTTAAACAATGTAAAAGTTCCGGTTATTGCAAATGCATTTTTTGTAAATGCAAGTGCGAATAATTTTCACTTGCAGGCAAATTCGCCAGCGATTGATAAAGGCCTGAATGCTGCATCCTATGGCATAATCAAAGATTATGATGGCCTGGGAAGGCCACAGGGCGCATCTTTTGACGCCGGTGCTTATGAATATAATTTCGGAACTCCTCCGCCAAATATTCCACCTGTTCCAAATGCGGGTGCTGACAAACTTGTAATACTACCAACAAATAATGTTTCATTAAGTGGAACCGGCACTGATGCAGATGGAACGATCAGCAGTTATGTTTGGACAAAAATTTCAGGCCCTTCAGCAACGATAGCCAATGCTACTTCTGCAACTACAAACGTTGCATCACTTTTACAAGGTGTTTATCTTTTTGAATTAAAAGTAACAGACAACAATGGTGCTTCATCAAAAGACACCATGCAGGTAACTGTGAATGCAGCGGCGAATATTCCCCCGGTTGCAAATGCAGGTGCAGATAAAATTATAACACTACCAACAAATAATGTTTCATTGAGTGGAACCGGCACTGATGCAGATGGAACGATCAGCAGTTATGTTTGGACAAAAATTGGAGGACCTTCAGCAATAATAAGCAATGCAAATTCTGCCACAACAAATGTTACATCATTATCGCAAGGCGTTTATCTTTTTGAATTAAAAGTAACAGACAACAATGGTGCTTCATCAAAAGATACGATACAGGTCACCGTGAACGCTGCAGCAAATATTCCCCCGGTTGCAAATGCTGGTGCAGATAAAATTATTACACTGCCAACAAACAATGTTTCGTTAAGCGGAACCGGCACTGATGCAGACGGCACGATCAGTAGTTATGTTTGGACAAAAATTGGAGGGCCGTCAGCAATAATAGCCAATGCAAATTCTGCCATCACAAATGTTACATCGCTATCACAAAGCATCTATCTTTTTGAATTAAAAGTAACAGACAACAATGGTGCCTCAGCAAGAGATACTATGCAGGTAACGGTGAACTCAGCAGCAAACATCCCCCCGGTTGCAAATGCAGGTGCAGATAAAATTGTAAAGCTACCAACAAATAGTGTATCGCTAAGCGGAACCGGTACTGATGCAGACGGCACAATCAGTAGTTATGTTTGGACAAAAATTGGAGGGCCGTCAGCAATAATAGCCAATGCAAATTCTGCCATCACAAATGTTACATCGCTATCACAAAGCATCTATCTTTTTGAATTAAAAGTAACAGACAACAATGGTGC
>JBDTSD010000029.1:0-35814 GCA_039931355.1 Ginsengibacter sp. | reverse complement strand
GCCACACATAAAACACCGATTCATTTTCCTTTGGATTTACAATTTCCAGTTTGTAGGTAGAAATTTTATTTGCAGGAATGTAATGAAATTCCGGTTCAATATCTTTTGCGCCTATGCCACCACTCCCGAGACTTATCACTTTAATTTTTCTTTTTACAGGAGTTTTTGTGAAAAATAAATTTATGCCCGAAATGCTTTCTGCTTCTTTTGCCGAAGGCGAATAATGTATAGTAAGTAATATCACACCACGCTTTGGCATTATCCATCCGAAGCCTTCCGGATATTTTTCATACGATGTGCCGGGAATCCAACCGCCATAGTACTCTATAGTTTTCTTATATGGAAAGTACTGTGAATATTTTGTTCTATCATCGTCAGTCAGGTTAATGAGATCGGCGGTTTTGTAAATATCAATACTATCAGGCACAGCATGTACGGCATAGTTTGCATGGTGAATAAGTTTTTTATTGGTACTAAAAAACTCAACAGCTTCTACATTATATTCCTGCGGCAATTCAAAAGGGATCTTGAACACAATAAATCTTTCTTTATTATCGCTCTGCACTTTATAGGCTTCTTTCACTTTTAGCGTAAGATCCGGTTCACGGGTAAAAGTGGTATTCTCCAGCGTTTCAATTTTATAATCAGGCTTATCGCCTTTTGGTGCGCCACTCTTTACCCAGTCAGTGATTTTTTTTATTTGCTCATCAGATAAAGAACGGTTGTTGGCAAAATGCGTATAAGTGTCATCAGCTTTCCAGGGAGGCATGTACTTGCTTTTTACAACATTGGCTATAAAGCTTGCACGCTTCGCTACATCTTCATAAGTTAACAAATTGAAAGGAGCGGATTCATTAGGCTTGTGGCAATTCGCACATTTTGATTGTATAAGCGGACCAATATCTTTATTGAAAGTTACAGACTGTGCACTAAGTAAATTACAGGTAAGCAACAGAGACAGGATCAAAAATATTCGCATTCTAAAAATCATTGATTATGCAACCTATGGGTTTAGTAAAAGGAATCGAAGGCTTGTTATTAATAAAATTATGCAGTGCCACATCAAGGTAATAATTCGAAACATGATTTCGTGTTTTGCCTAATGAAACCATCCAGTCATCAATAGCTCCCTTATAAACCAGGACGCCATCTTTATTATCAATAACCAAAACTTCAGGAGTGGCCCTCCCACCAAGATAATGAGTTAACTGCATTGATGTGTCCCGCAGCAGCCTCCACGAAGGCATGTAATTTTTTTGAAAATCCTTCACATCATCTTCTTCAAAACTCCCTGGAATGAGTCCAACAAAATCTGCTTCCTTCCCGTATTTATTTTTTATCGCTACCAGTTTTGTGGAGTAATTCTTACATATAGGGCATTCCGGCGAAAGCAATGCAATTACCAAAATACCCTTTTCAGAATGATTTAGATGTGCGACAGATTCTCCCGGCATCAATAATGAAAACGAAGAGATTGAATCTATACTAAACGCTCTTTTTTCAAGTGGCAGATATCCCTGGCAAAAAACACGCAGGCCCTGCGCAAGTATTATTCCAAATAAAAATATTTTTTTGTTCATCTATAAAATTACAATACTCCGGTAACAAGGCCGGAGTATTGCGTTTTAGTGGTTTATCATTTAATTAATTTTTATCCCACCATACCCGACCGGATATGTCTGAAGGCCCCGAACCATAATAAGGACTCGATTGCATATCAGTAAATGCAGCATTAATATTTGTATAGTTGATGTTAGTAGTTGGAGGCAAATCCCTCGGCGCCCGCCTTGGGATTGATAGTTCACTACCATTGTATAATAATTTTTCCAGCATAAGGGAGGTTGTGCTGTTTGGCATCCCTGTTCTCTTTATCAATGCCCACGCTTCATTTGGTTCTTTAAAGAAATTGATAAAAGATTGTGAGGCGATCATATCCAGCCCCTTCGCAGGATTGTATTTAACAGCCGGCATTGCCAGGTAGTTGTCAATTTCAGTTTGTGTCGGAACTGCAACCTGCATGCCAAGGCCGTTCTCAAGATAATAGTCTAGGAACGTTCCATCGGTTGCCATCTTACCATAATATTGAATGGAAGCAGTTACTCCTTTATTGTACCAAACAGCAGGATCATCTCCTTTAACGCCTGCATAGCTTAGCTCAGCGAGCATGAAGCAATAATCAGCATAAGTGATTAACGGGATGTACTGAATACCCTTGCCTGTATTGCCGCTTGCGCCGCTAAAAGCTACCTGGAATATCCGTGGATTAATATTGCTCAGAGTATCCAGGTTAATGGTGTTGGTGCCGCCACCTTTTTTTATGCTCCTTGTAGTGTAGTATTTTGCCTTATTCGCAAGAGTAGCCGACGAATCAGGACTGGCGAAACTTCCTACGTAGCGCTGATCTGCGAATGTCGCGTCAGAGTTTATCACGCCCTGCGCTTTTGCGAGATCAAAATTCTCATTTGACCAGGAGTTTTTTGTGAAAAAGTCGCGTGTTCTTGGATCTTTGTTGTTTACCATAAAAGACGTAAGTGCCTTTGGAGCCCTCAGCCCGTCAGGATTAAAATTGCCGCCGGAAGTATAAGCAGGCGGCGCTATAAGGGCCCAGCTATCCGTATTGTCACTCATTAGGTCAGCTGCAGGGGCAGAAAGCACATCTTGCATTATAGCTGTTGCCTTAGCCTGGTCTACTTTCATTATACGCATGGCCATTCTCAGGCGAAGCGCATTAGCTGCTTTTACCCACTTGGTGGCATTACCAAAATAAAACTGATCGTAGGTCGCCAAAGAAAATTGCCCGGAAGGTGCGGTTTTAATGTCCTGAATGGCACTTTTCAAATCAGCATCAATAGCGCTGAATGCATCCTGCTGGCTATCGAAAGGAACAGTAAACTCCAGCGTATAACGGCCTTTATAGGCCTCGCTATAAGCTATACTGCCATAAATATCAGAAACATAGAAAGCCTCGTAATCAAGCAATATCCGGGAAATAGCACCTAACTGCTGGTAGGTCTCTTTTTTAGGAGATTCCAATTTTGAAATAAGCACATTTACATCATACAAATCCGGTCCGCCACCTCTGCCATAGAGATTGTCGTAACGTGAAAATGGATTGGCACTGGCGGTAAAGTTTTTTAGATTTCCGGCGGCAGGCGTATTAAGCTGAACCCACGGCATAATGTTGCGGTAAACTTCATAATAAGCCTCGAAATCATTGCTAAATAAAGCTTTCGTTCCATTCAGGAACTGATTCTCGGGAGTGACGCTGTAAGCGACCGTCGGGTCAATATTGGCATCTACGAATGAAGACTTTTTACATCCCCACAGTAACGTAGCGCCAATGCATATTGTGATAATATTTTTAAACATATAATTCGGTTTTTTAAATTTAAAAATCAGCGTTTACGGAGAATCCAACATTTCTCACATAAGGAATGCCGCCATATTCTGCAAAGGCCGCAGGCTGGTTGCTGCTCAATCCTTCCGGGTTAATGCCTCCTTTGGCATTTTTCCAGATGTAGGCAAGATTGCGGCCGATAATGTTCACCCTTAAATTATTTACTTTCAATTTAGAAGAAAGGGTTTTAGGCAAATTATATCCTACTGATACTTCCCGCAAAGACACCCAGGAATTGTCAAATACTGAGTATTCACGTATGCCTGAAGACCATTGTGTCAGGTCTTCATAATATTGCCAGGCCGGTTTTGGTTTTATCAGGCCCTGGTCATACGCCTGCTGCCACGACATACCACTTAAGTCTGTTCCATTCGGGCTGGTTACGCCATTCTGAAATATGCCCTCAGGAATAATACCATCATCTTTTTTCTCCCCGTTTGCGTCTGTGTAAGAAAGACCGCCGTGGGCAGCATCGCGGCCCGGCAATGTAAATGCGAAAGCTCCATTGGATGATCCATACTGATGCGTGCCTGAAGCCATAAGGCCGCCTACTTTAGCGTCTATTTGCAAGTTGAGTGAAAAATCTTTGTACCGGAAAGTTTGATAGGTTCCTGCGAGAAATTTTTCCATGATCGTACCGAGGTATTTATCTTTTACAAGGCCCTGATCGTAATCCTTGGAACGCAGGAACGTATAATCGTTAGAACCATTTGGAGCAGTTCCCAACACTCTTTGCCCGTTTCTTGGATCATCAATCGCGTTACCATTAGCATCACGTGCCTGGTAGGCGGCAAAAGCATAAGTAGAATACACCGCACCATACTGTTTGCCTGGCTCAGCTAATGCTCTTACATCATTTCCAAATGCGTCAAGCAGGTCATAAGAAGAAACGCCGGTAGCCAGGGAAACAACTGTATTATGATTTCTTGTGAAATTCACATTGAAATTCCAGGAGAAATCTTTAGTTGATACCGGTGTAGCATTCAATAATATTTCAATTCCCTCATTTCTTATCTGGCCTACATTAAATAAGGCCGAATTACCGCCTATTTCCTGCGGCACGGGTAATTCGAGAATTTGGTTGAAAGTATTTTTATTGTAGTAGGTGACGTCTATTCCCAGCCTGTTTGCGAAGAAACGGAGATTTGTACCAACCTCATATTCTTTTGTTTTTTCGTTTTTCAAATTTTTATTGGGCAATACACTACTTGTGAAGCCGGCAAAAGGTAACGTAGTAACGCCAAGGCCGGAATTTACTATTTCGCTGGTACCGCCGATCTTATAGTTTCCTACCTGGTTAAGTTTCCAGGGGTCATAATCTTTACCCGTAACGCCATAGGATGCACGAAGTTGGCCAAAACTTAAAAAATTAAATTGTGGTTTATCCTCCAACAGTTTACTGAATACAAAAGAGGCGCCTACGGATGGATACACAAACGAATAATCACCGGTTCCGTTAGCGAGGGTAAGTGAGGAGTTATAATCTTTCCTTACGCTATAGCTTAATGTCAGCATATCTTTCCACGTAACGTCTCCATAGGTATAAATTGCATCTGTAAGCCTGGCAGGGCGGTAACCTTGTGTTATATCAGCTTTATTCACACTATTGCCTAAACTATAGAAGTAAGGATTAGTGGTGGACAAGCCGCCATTAGTATTTGCATTAATTAAATCTCCAATTTGATCTTTATTTGTTTCTGCACCTAACGTAATACTTCCCTGTATATCGCCCGAGAGTTGTTTGGTTGCTGTGAGCAAGCCCTGCAGGCGGTAGCTTTTATACCTGGAAGTATTTAAGCCATAGTACCCATTTGTGAAGTTTGCTCCATCTCCCAAAAATTTCTTCTCAATTTTTGTGTTATAATTAGATATGTTACCACGTGTAAGAAGCGATAGCCAGGGAGTTATGTGAGTAGTCAGGTCAACGTTTGCCCGTAAATTATCTTCATTACTGGCTTGATTATTTTGATAAGTTGTCCATAGGTATGCCCCGAGGCCATAAGGGTCGTTAGAACCAGATATTCTCCCACCATTTACCTTATCCTGGTAGTTATTTATCCAGTAATCCCAGTCAATACTGTTCGCCCTATAATAGTTAAACCTGAAAATAGGATTGAAATTACTCACCTGCCTCACCGGATTTTTATTTTTCGATTCTGCATAAGTTATGGATGCATCAATGTCAAATATGTTCCCGATTTTTTGGGTAGCGCGAACAGAAAAATTATCGCGATCAAACTTCGCCCCATTTGGAATAATACCGTTAGTAATATTTTTAGAATAAGAAGCCCTGAAAGAGCTTCTGTCAGTACCTGCCTGCAGGGCTACGTTATAATCTGACTGGCTGCCGGTTTGAAAATAATCTATTACTTTATAGGGTTGCCATGTGCGCATGCGGCCGTCAAGATCTTTAATGGTTTGGCCTTCGAATTTTGGGCCGAAATCATAGTACGGGCTAACAGCAGGGTCCAGTATATTATTACCCGCAGCATCTTTTGCAAACGTGGTAGAGATACCTCCTCCATATTCATATTGCAGGTCTGGCCCTTTATATGCATCATCCCACATTTGGGTAATGCCAACACTCACGCCGAGCCCTTTGGCAACTCTTCCTTTTTTGGTAGTGATCAACACCACCCCGTTTTGCGCTCCTGAACCGTACAATGCACTTGCCGCTGACCCTTTAAGAACAGAAACAGATTGAATGTCATCCTCGTTAATATTCTTAAGAATATTACCAAAGTCAACATTGTTATTATCTGACCAGGTTTCCGGGCCTGTTACATCGGGCTTAAGCAAAACGCCATCAATTACGAATAGCGGTGACTGGTTACCGCTTAAAGAAGTATTTCCGCGTATGCGTATGCGTGAGCTTGAGCCCGCGCCACCGGTACCCTGGTCAATCCTAACGCCTGAAAGCTTGCCTTGCAGCGAGTTTAGCACGTTTGGTGAAGGAGCAGTGGCTAACTCTTTAGCGCCTATTTGCTGTGATGCATAGGCGAGTTTGCTTGTAGCTTGCTGCGATCCAAAGGCGGTTACTACCACTTCTGTCAGCGCTGAATTTTTTGAGGCAAGCGAAACGGCTATTGGATCAGAGCCTGTATAATCCAGTTGTTTAGCTTCATAGCCAATCGAAGTTATAATTAGCGTGGGATTCGCCACACTTGTGCGCAACCGGAAATATCCGCTGGCATTTGTTGTAGTCGCGGATTTTGTTCCTTTGATCGAAACTGTTGCCGAGGGAATAGGGTTCCCGGTGGTTTCGTCACGCAACGTTCCGGTAATGGCCTTTTGCTCCTGCGCAAAACACGAGAAACTAAAAGCGCTCACAAGGAAGAAAGTTAAAAATTGTTTCATAAGCATTTTTTAAGTGTGAAAAAGGGGGTGATTTTTGTGTACGTTATTGTTTAAAAAAGTTAGATATTTTGAAACCGGGCAGTTCTATCCGGATATGCCTGGTAATAAATGTTTGACCTGGCCTGCTGCTTCATATAATTAATTATATACAAAATCTATTTTACCTTTATTATTTTATGATAGTACCTCTCCAAATTTTTCTACCCTGATCTTGCCGGCTTCTTTTTCAAAATTCTCCATTACCAAAGCTGCGGCGCCGATTAATTCTGCCATATAACCAAGCGTGGAGATTTCTAATTCTGTACTATGTGAAAGTCTCGGAATGCAATGCTCATTCAATGCCTGCTGTATAGGCGCCATCAAGACTTTTCCGGCAGACGAGCCTCTTCCACTCAGGATAACAATCTCGGGATTTAATAAATGTATAAGGATGGCAACACCTCTTCCAATATTGTATCCTGCTTCTGTAAATAACTCCACAGCGAAACGATCCCCATTCTGAGCGGCATGCATTATTATTTCAATCGCCTGCCCAAGGTGAGCTGTAGCGGGGATATTTATTTTAGAAAGCCTGCCGGATTTCAGGCCTTCTTTTGCTTTTTCTATTATGGTAACAAGCGATGTCTCTGTTTCAAGACAACCGCTTTTGCCGCAACCACACAATTTACCATTGTTAAAAAGAGGAATGTGGCTAAATTCTCCCGCGAATCCATCATGGCCCCGGAAAAGCTGCCCATTCAATATTAAACCAAGTCCGATGCCCCAGCCAATATTGAGCACCATTGCGTTTTTCTTGTCGATAGCAGCGCCAAAACGTTGTTCAGCTAAAGCTACAAGGCTGGAGTCATTATCAATATATACAGGGATTCCTATTCTTTCGGAAATAGTATGTGATATGCTTTTCTGCGAAGCTTTTAAGAATGTGTAGTTAATGCCCTTTTCAGCATTTACAAAACCCGGCATGCCAATTCCCACACCGCTTATTTTGCTTTTGGGTATGCCGGAAGATTGGATCGTATTTTCAATTTTCTCAATAAGCACAAGAAGTGCTTTCTCGTTTCCCGCTAAATCCAATTCAATTTTTTCAACTTCTGTTATGGACTTATTTTGCATATCCATGATGGAGACCCTTGTCACAAACTGATCCATCGCTACCGATACCACATACATTACGTCTTCTTTAATAGCATAGGTCAAAGGCCTTCTCCCTCCCGTGGAAATTGCGTAGCCGGTCTCTATAACTAATCCTTCCTCCATTAGCTCGTTGAGTAATTTTGTAATAAGCGGAAAACTCTTATTTATTCTTATATACAGGTCTGCACACGAAAGTGAGGGAGTGAAATAAAGTTCTTTTAATATTCTTTTTTTGTACAAACTGTTTTTAGTCCCCATACTTTTATTGTGTCCTGCTATAAATTTAGCATAAAGTTAACTGACTTTTGTAAAAGAAATGCAAACTTCTAAAAAAAATTAAAAAGTTTCCCAAATTTCAAAAAAAGTGGTTTCAACTTTGCAAAAAAAGAATGACAATACTATTATTTGATGCAAAAAAGTGAATGCAGCAAGGAATGCGTTAGGATGATTATAAAGATTAATTAGATTTGCTAAAACGATAACATGAAAATTACTTATCCATTTCGCAACTTACTTAAGTTAACTCTATTCTTCTCATTGGTAATAATTTCCTTTTCCTGCGGTTCTACCCGAAACAGCATAGCGGTAGAAGAAGGCTGGGAACTTCTCGGAGAAACCAAAGCAGGCTTTATCAGGGAAACTGATGTAATAAATGTAAACAGCAGGAACCAGTTCACTGCTATTCGCTTTAAGGTGGAAGGAGCCGAAATAAAACTGAGTGCTCTTGACGTGTATTTTGAAAGTGGCGACCGCTTATCGCCCGCTGTTGATGAAAGTATTGCCGCAGACCAGGAAAGCCGGCTTATAGAATTAGCAGCTGACGGAAGAACAATCACGAAGATCGAATTCAAGTACCGCACGGTGGGAAGCATTATTAAAAGAAAAGCAAACATTCTCATTTTCGGCAAGCGTTATCATACGGGATATTAGCACTTCCTGGCTTCACGTACTTAGGGCCGTGAAAGCAACTGCGAGCATGTGTTCATGCCAAATGAATTAAGTTTAGCTTGATAATAAATTCCAAAATATTTTCTAATGCTAATAACGTTTAAGCGATATCAAATTGTTATTGGGTTTGAAATATTCTTTTGGGTGATCGCCTTGCTCCTGTTGGCTTTTATGAAGCCGGACCTTGACGCACATTATTCATTTTGTATTTTAAAATTTATAGGCTTCGAAAGGTGCCCGGGGTGCGGCCTTGGGCATTCCATCAGCTATATATTTCATGGCGATATAAGACGTTCATTTGCTGCACATCCGCTTGGCATTTTTGCATTAATTGTAATCCTTGCCAGGATTTATAAATTAGCTTGTCTGACAACATCATCGGCAAGCACAAAATCTTCATTATGCAAGACGACAAAAACTTTACCGGTGTAAATGCTACTCTTTTAAGATACCTCTACGATGTAACTCCTGAGGAGTTGCTTACAATCAATAGCCACACACAAGGCTTCAGCGATGATGAGCTCACCAACTTTTGCATGATCTACCGTTCCAAAAGAAAAGACCCGCAGACGATATTATTGCTGTGCCTGCTTGGTCTCGTATTTGTTGCGGGCATACATCGCTTTGTAATCGGGCATACAGGCATGGGCATCCTTTATTTTTTTACCGCAGGGCTTTGCTGGATCGGCACAATAGTCGATGCCATTAATCATAAGGACCTGGCGCTGGAATACAATGCAAAAATGATTACAGAAACTTTGTCCATGTTGAATATGATAAGAAGATAAACAGGTATGCCATTCCATTTATATCTTCTTAAATGGAACAATTGTTGGAAGGCTTATAGAAAAATATTTATGGAAATTGAAAAAATAATTAACGGTAATAATCCCCGGGAAATATGGAACCAAATAGGCGAAGATTTAAAAGCCAATGAATTTGACTACACAGCCGTTATCAATTACCAGGATAGCAAAATTATTTTCAACATAGAAATAGACCCGGGCGGTGGTTTTGAAGGAGGATACCAAACTACCATGCTGCGAAGCGAATTGCAGCATGCCGGCGATTTTAAATTTGCTATTCATCACCAGGGATTGCTCGATGAGATAGGAAAATTTTTTGGCATGCAGGATATTGAAACAGGCTATCCTGAATTCGATAAAAAGGTTATTGTAAAGTCAAATGATGAAGCAAAGGTAAAATCAATATTTGCTGATGCGCAGATCAGGTCAGTGTTTAAGGAAATTGATGATTTTATTTTACACATCGTAAAACATCACATTGATGAAACTGAGAAGCAAGTCAATTTCCTTGAGCTTACTATTGAAGAGGCTATCGTTGATACTGCGAGGTTAGTTAGTTTGTTTAATGCTTTTTACAATGTATTATCCGAAATAGAGAAATAAGGACACATACTTCATGATTGCATTCTCATCTAAAAAAAAGAAAATTCTTGTAGCGAATTTTTGCAAAGACGAGCTATCTACAAGCATTTCGTACAGCATAATCTTGCTAAATCGTCCAACCGCAAACATTACCGCCGAAGATTAATGGTGCTATATTAAGATCAGTTGTTCCCAAGGTTAACTTAGACTTTTATTGCTCCAAGACAGCCTTAAGATTTTGAAGGCTTTGATTGAGTTGCTTGCCAAGTATCTTCTTAAAAAAAGAAGCAAATAACGACATCGGGAATTTTGACTTGCTTTGAAATTTCCATGTTACAGAGGTATTGTTTTCACCGGTCTTTTCGAGTATGAAGCCAGAGGTAGCCGTGTTTTGCATAGGCCTGGTAAATCTCAATTGATAATCAATCCTGCCGGGTTCAGTAATATTGGTAATTTCCTGTGAGCCTGCACCAACGCTTTTATCTTTGCTATCCCACGAGTAGATAAATCCTTTTGTACCGTCAGTGCCAACATAATCTTTTTTCATATTGGGGTCTTTCATGTTCCATTCACTGAAGTTGTCCTGGTTTTTCGTTTGCTTTAAATAGTTGAATACTTCATTGATATTTCTATTGATAGAAACAGTCTTTTCAATAATCATTTCTTTAGCCATAGCAACAGTGTTGAGTTATATGATTCGAATAAATGCTTGTTTCAAAAAGAATTTATTTTATTGAGACATTACAAGTAAAATTTCCTTTCCAGTCTCCTTCAGCCATTAAGTTCTCACCAATGATGAGCTTATAATCTCCTTTAGCGGTAATAGGATAAATGATAGTCCTCGAGAAAGGGCCATCAAATTTTCCTGTTTTACCAACGGGTATATAAATTTGGTTAAAGCGAATGTTGGCGGTATCATCATCCGGCACTATCTGCGCCGTTATACTATCACCACTGTTAACCGGAACGATAATGGTTACGTGCCTGCCGATACCGCTGAGATACGCACGAATACTGCCCTTGTTATTATCCATCTTTACGGTGAGCAATGTATCTTTTGGTACCAGTAATGTATTCACTTGTTTGGAGGTATCAATTTTATAAGTCATCCCGGGCTTTGCTTTTGTAACATCACTATCCTGCGTGCCCGGTAATTTCGGAGGCTTCCCGTTTGGGTCATTGCTGGAATTACAGGCGCAAAAAAACATTAGCAACAGGCAAAATAAAAGGTTTGTATTTTTCATGTAATAAATTTACCGGACAAATATAATCCGCTTTACAGAATATTATTTCATAGCAGAGATGGTAAAAGTTTGCGTAAATACGCATTGCTTTTTTTGAAATAACAAACAAGTCTTTTTTCTTTCCGGCAGCGCTTACATTTGCTGCCCACACAAATAATTCTATGGAGCTGAAGTATTCAGAAAGTATAGCCACCACCTTACACATTTCATTGAAGCAGGTGAATAATATAAATGGCCTACATAACGAAGGTGCTACCATTCCTTTTATTGCCCGCTATCGAAAAGAAGCCACCGGCAACCTGGATGAAGTAGTGATCGGGAACGTAGTTAACCAGGTAAAATATTTTAATGAACTGGAGAAAAGGAAAGAAACTATTTTAAAAACAATTGAAGAATTAGGCAAGCTTACTGGTGAATTAAAGAAACGGATTGAGGTGTGCGTGAATGCTACCGTGCTTGAAGATATCTATCTACCGTATAAGCCTAAACGAAAAACCCGGGCTACCCAAGCCATTGAAAAAGGGCTTGAACCATTGGCGGCTTTATTATTCAGTCAGCAAAATGTACATGTAGAAACAGAAGCAGGTAAATACGTGAATGAACAGGTAAAGGATCAGGCGGAAGCGCTACAGGGAGCAAGAGATATCATTGCCGAATGGATTGCGGAGGATGAGCAGGCACGGAATATAATACGCAAATTATTTGCGAGAGAGGCAGTGCTTACTTCAAAAGTAATGACGAGCAAAAAAGAAGACAGCGAGGCGCAAAAGTACCGTGACTATTTCGGGTATAGTGAACCGTTAGTAAGAAGCCCTTCACACCGCATATTGGCAATTCGCCGTGGTGAGAAAGAAGGCTTTCTTATCATGGATATTGATATTGAAAAGGAAACAGCTATTGATGCATTGCAACGAAAATTTGTTACCGCATCCAATACAGCTTCACAACAGGTAGCCCTTGCAGTTGAAGATTCTTTTAACCGCTTACTAAAGCCTTCTATTGAAACGGAATTCCGCATGGCGGCTAAAACAAAAGCGGATGAAGAAGCAATAAGGGTATTTGCCGAAAACCTGCGGCAGTTGTTATTGGCATCTCCCCTCGGCCATAAAAGAATATTGGCGATTGATCCAGGCTTTCGGTCGGGCTGTAAAGTGGTATGTTTAGATGAGAATGGTGCATTTGTAAAGTACAATACCATTTTCCCACATGCACCGCAGAACGACTGGAATGGCGCGGTACAAACCATTAAAGATTTGGTAGCTAAATATAGTATAGAAGCCATCGGTTATGGAAATGGTGCGGCAAGTAAAGAAACCGAACAGCTTGTGCGAAGCATTGATTTCGGAAAGCCTGTTGCTGTTTTTATGGTGAATGAAAGTGGCGCTTCTATTTATTCAGCAAGTGAAGTAGCAAGAGAAGAATTTCCTAATGAAGATGTAACCGTGCGTGGCGCCATTAGTATTGGACGGCGCCTGCTTGATCCATTAAGTGAGCTTGTAAAAATTGACGCAAAGAACATTGGCGTTGGGCAGTACCAACATGATGTAAATCAAACCCGCCTAAAGGAAGCACTTGACCAGGTGGTAGAAAGTTGTGTAAATTTTGTTGGTGTTGATTTGAATACATCCAGCAAACATTTGTTGTCTTATGTGTCCGGAATTAGTACCACTGTCGCAAAGAACATAGTAGAACACCGTACTAAAAATGGTGTCTTTAAAAGTCGTGAAGAGTTAAAGAAAGTTGCGATGCTTGGACCAAAAGCTTATGAGCAAAGTGCGGGTTTCTTAAGATTACATAATGCAAAAAACCCTTTGGATAATTCCGCAGTGCATCCCGAAAGCTATCATATTGTACAGGCAATGGCCGAAAAAGTGAACAGTACTGTCCCGGATTTAATACAAAATGCAGCAATACGAAAAGAAATAAAAGCCAAAGATTTTGTCACAGAAAAAACAGGGCAATTTACTATTGAAGATATTTTGAAAGAGTTAGAAAAGCCTGGTCGTGATCCGCGCTCTGTGATTGAAGAATTTCGTTTTGCCGAAGGCGTTAGTAGCATGGAAGATTTGAAGCAAGGCATGCAGATACCTGGTATCGTTACCAACATTACTAACTTCGGGGTATTTGTAGATGTAGGTGTAAAGCAGGATGGGCTGGTCCATATTTCTCAATTAAGCAACCGCTTTATTAGCGACCCGAATGAAGCCGTAAAGCTTGGACAAAAAGTGATGGTTACGGTAACGGATGTGGATATACCGAGAAAGAGAATTGCGCTATCTATGAAACACTCGCCTGCTGCAAGTAAAGGTAAGAACGATGTGAGGTCCACCCATGCTAATTAGCATTACCTTGAAGCACAAGATTTATTAATATTTATCTATTATTGAGAAGATTCTTGACGCTTACATCGCAAATTGAACGACTTCGAGGAATTATATTTACGCAAACGTCTCTCGTATTTTCTCCCAAAATGACTTATCGTTCTTATCAGGCTTAGGCTGAAAGTTATCGCTCCTATGCATTTTTTCGAGGGTAGCTTTTTCTTCGTCCGTTACATTTTGCGGTGTCCATACATTTACATGAATCAGCTGATCGCCTTTTTCATGAGAATTGATAGAAGGAAACCCTTTTCCTTTCAGGCGAAATATTTTACCGCTTTGTGTGCCCGCAGGAATTTTGATTTTTGCCCGCCCATCAATGGTAGGCACTTCCGATTGCGTACCGAAAACGGCATCAGGAAAAGAAATATATAAATCAAAAGCTACATTTAAACCTTCCCGGTGAAGATGTGCATGTGCTTCTTCTTCTATTAAAATTATCAGGTCGCCGGGGCCGCCACCACGCTCGCCAACATTACCCTTGCCGCTCATGCTAAGCTGCATGCCATCCTGTACACCAGCGGGTATATCAAGGGTTATATTTTCTTCACCATATACCCTTCCTTCTCCTTTACAATTGGTGCACTTGCTGGTGATTACAGAGCCTTCACCATTGCATGTCGGGCAGGTATTTACTGTTTGCATTTGCCCGAGAAAAGTATTTTGCACCCGCCGTACCTGGCCATTTCCACCGCAAGTGCTGCATGTCTGCATACTGTTCTTATCCTTCGCCCCGCTGCCGTTGCATGTATTGCAGGAAACATATTTTTTTACTTTTATTGTTTTGGATGCGCCTTTTGCAATCTCTTCATAATTCACTTTAATCTTTACACGAAGGTTGCTTCCTCTCACTCCCCTGTTTCTTCCGGAACGGCCGCTGCTTCTTCCTCCGCTGAAAAAGCTTCCAAATACATCATCGCCAAAAATATCTCCAAACTGGCTGAAGATATCTTCCATGTTCATATCGTGGCCTGAGAAACCGCCACCACGTCCCCCGCTAAATGCCTGGTGGCCAAACCTGTCGTACTTTGCTCTCTTATCACCATCACTCAGCACTTCATAAGCTTCTGCCGCCTCTTTAAATTTATCTTCCGCTGTGTGATCACCGGGATTTCTATCAGGATGAAATTGCATGGCAACCTTGCGGTAGGCCTTTTTAATTTCATCTGCGGTTGACGATTTGCTTACTCCTAAAATTTCGTAATAATCTCTTTTTGAGGCCATGGAACTTACCATACTATTTATTATGAATTGCGAATTTGTTTTACAAAAAATAAAACCCGTCCGCAATTAGCGGGTTTTAAAAGTTATCTTATTTCTTAATGAAATTTATTTGCCTACAACTACTTTAGCAAAACGTATCAGTTTGCCGTTCAGGTAATATCCTTTCTCCACTTCATCCACTACTTTACCGATCATCTTTTTATCTTGTACTGGAATCTCTGTTATCGCTTCGTGCTTCTCCACATCAAACTCTTCATGCAGGCTTTGCATAGGTTCGAGGCCTTTGGTTTTCAGTGTTTTTCTAAGTTTATCAAATACAAGAAGCACACCCTCTTTGATCTGTGCCGGATCGTCCGTTTCCTTCATTTGTTTTTCTGCACGGTCACTATCATCAAGTACCTGTAGCAAAGAAGTGATCACTTCTTTTCCGGCGGTTTGTATCAACTCAATCCGCTCCTTTGAATTACGCCTTTTAAAATTTTCAAACTCTGCCACGAGGCGCAGGTATTTATCTTTCTGCTCTTCAAGGTCGGCGCTTAATTTTGCGTTTTCATTAGGAGCAGCAGATGTATCAATGTTTTCCTCGCCGTTATCTTTTACATCAAAATCATTCACAGAAAAATCTGCGGCTTCTATTGGTTCATTTTCACCTTCTTCGTAAAAGTCTTTCTTATTATTATTTTCCATATTTTAAAATTGGCTGCAAAGGTAGCATTGTCAAACTTTTTGCCAATAACAATTATTAGACAAAATGACACGATGAGAATTAAGGATTGACAAATAATAAATAAAAATGCATGAAATTATGTGTAAGCTTGAAGGCTTTTTCTAAAATCTTCCCGGGTTAAATGCAGTAATATCAATTTCTGTAGCCTCACCGGAAATAAGATCACTAACTATTTCGCCGGTGCCGGCGCCTTCGGAGATACCGAGCATTGCGTGGCCTCCTGCGATAATAACGTTTTTATAATTTTTATTTCGCCCAATATATGGAAGCCCATCGGGTGTAACGGGACGAAGGCCTGTCCATATTTTATCTTTTGGAGGAAAGGGTATTTGCAACCCCGGATAAAAACTTTTAACCGAATCATAAATTCCCTGCATCCTGCTCATCAAAACATTGGTATTAATACCTGTAAACTCCATCGTACCACCGATGCGTAGTTTATGTTTCCATGGTGTGATGGCGCATCGGCCATCAACCAATATTGCCGGATAGCGAATATTTTTTTCGACGTGATCGTAGGTGTAGCTATATCCTTTGCCGGGCTCCAGAAGCAACTTAATACCCAACATTTTCGCTATTTTAGGCAACCAACTACCGGCGCTTAATACTATATTCTTTGAGTTATATTCACCTTTATCGGTAATAATTCCTGTAACTACGCTTCCTTTTTTTATGAATCCATTGACCGTAGTATTCAAAAGAAAAGTGACGCCATTCTTCTCCAGGTAATTTTTCATAGCAAGCATAAATTTACCCGGGTCAATGTGCGCATCATCTTTAAATAAAACAGCCCCGGCTACTTTTACCTCTACATCCGGTTCCATCTCCTGCACCTGCAGGCCATTTAGCCGAACCACATGCAGGCCTAATTTTTCCGCCTCATCCGCCAACTCCAATTCATAGTTATAAGTTTGCTGGGCGCGGCACATCATCATACAACCGATTTCCTCCATATCAAATACATCGCCTATGTCATCCTTTATTTCATTCATAAGCCGGCGACTTAATTGTAAAAGATCATTCAGGTGAGGGGAATTTTTTTCAACAATAGCCTGTGTACTATTTTTATAAAACTGAAGCCCCCATTGCAGAAAACTAATATTCAAACGCGGCTTAATATAAAAAGGGCTTTTATTGCTGAGCATGTGTTTAAGCCCTTCGGAAATAATGCCCGGAGAGGCTAACGGAACAAAATGACTTGGTGAAAGAAAGCCCATATTGCCGAAGGAACATCCATCAGTAATTTCACCGCTATCAATCACGGTTGAGTGAATTCCTCTTTTCTGAAGATAATAGGCAGTACACAAGCCGGTAATGCCGCCGCCAACAATTAGTACGCTTTCACTATTTGGTAAACTTTCAAAATTTTCTGCATTCATTTATGATCAAATTTTTTGTACTAATAGCAGCGGAAAACGAGGAGCCGCAAAAAAATAGTTGTAAAAATACTTATTAAATAATTTGATAGCGATATGCAGAACGAAATATAAATCGCTTTTAGATAAAAAATAAATCAGGGAAATGCGTTATTTTGTAAGAACAATTTATGGAAACGTACGGTAAAATATTATTGATCGCTATGCCGGCTTTTCTTGCGCTTGTGCTGTTTGAAAAATGGTATGGGTGGTACAAAGGAAATGATACTGTAAGGCACATGGACATGATCTCGAGCTTAAGCTCTGGTGTTACGAACGTAACCAAAGACGTGCTGGGCCTGAGCCTTGTGGTAATAAGCTACGACTGGCTTGTAGGTAAAATAGCGCTGACGCAAACGAGTGCAGGCGTTGCTGTATATATTATTGCCTTTATTGTTTTGGATTTTGCCGGTTACTGGGTTCACCGCATTTCGCATCATTACAACCTCTTTTGGAACAATCACATCATTCATCATAGCAGCGAAGAATTCAATCTTGCATGTGCACTAAGGCAAAGCGTTTCTACCATTGTAAAAATATTTGCTGTGTTCCTTATTCCCGCTGCATTGTTAGGAGTGCCTGCAGCCGTAATCGCGATAGTAGCGCCGATTCAATTGTTTGCACAATTCTGGTATCACACGCAGCATATAAAAAAAATGGGTTGGCTTGAAAAAGTTATTGTAACGCCTTCTCACCATCGGGTGCATCATGCAATAAATTCAATTTATCTTGATAAAAATTTTTCTCAAATCTTTATTGTATGGGACAGGCTTTTCGGCACATTCCAGGAAGAGCAGGCCGATGTGGTTCCCGTATATGGCGTTACACGGCCGGTGCGGACCTGGAACCCTGTCAAGATTAATTTTTTGCATTTATGGCTTTTGATAAAAGATGCCTGGAACGCAAAAAGCTTGAAAGACAAATTCAGGATTTGGTTTATGCCGCTTGGCTGGCGACCAGCCGATGTTGCAGAAAAGTACCCTGTTTATAAAATTGAAGACGTTTATAATTTTGAAAAATATAATCCAACCTATTCTTCTTCATTGCTAATATTTTGTTGGGCACACCTTGTTGCCCTGTTACTTTTTATAAGCTACCTTTTTGCAAATATTGCGGAGATAGGTTCTCCCGGTATTTTTCTTTATGGATTATTTATTTTTCTTTCAGTATATGCTTATACCGAACTGATGGATCGAAATCCGTATTCACTTTTTTGGGAAACATTGAAGAATATTTTTGGATGTTTTATTATTTACAAAACGGGAGATTGGTTCAATGCAAGCACACATATTGCCTGGATAAACTATGTAATTATAGGGTGGTTTTTTATCTCCACTTTTGGAACGGCGTGGTTTACATTGATTGAATTTAAGACTAAGAAGAATTTTACTGTTGCGTGATCAAAAGGAAGTTCATTTTTATTTTTCGTGGGTATTCTGGTTTACCCTTTACATTTTAAATCTAATTTTGTCCAGTCATTTTTCAATCTCACCATTCGAAAAATATCCACATATACTCCTCTGAAGAAACATCCTTAAAACGATGAAATATGTTTGATTTGCCAAAACCAAAATTGGGAGACATTAGCGCAATTACAATTACTGCTCCCGACTTAGAAAAGTCTTTGATTTTTTATCAAAGCCTTGGATTTAAAGAATTATACCGAGCTGATATGCCTTTTCCGTGGATACAGATTACTGATGAAGCTTTGTTAATCATGTTACGAAAAGATGACGAACCATACATTGCTTTGACTTACTACGTTAAAGACATAGATAAGCTGGTCGGCGAACTTGAAGCGGAGGGAATAACATTTGCGACAAGGCCAAAAGCAAACCATATGATAAAAAGATGCCTGATGAAATCGCCCGATGGTATGAATGTCAGCCTGGTCAACTTTGTTGAAGGCTTTATGCAACCAACAGGAAAGACAATGTTAACTATGGCGCCGCAAGATTTTGCCAATCCGGACAAATATGCAAATAACGTTTGCGGGCTTTTCGGAGAGTTTGCACACCCGGTTGCGGATATTGATAAAGCCATGTTGTTTTGGGAAAAGCTTGGTTTCAAAATCCTTTCAAGAATGACAATGCCATATGAATGGGCCATCATATCTGATGGGCTTAGTATCGTCGGACTTCATCAAACCACCAATTTTTCAAGTCCTACAATTACTTTTTTTGCAGCAGACATGAAAGAAAAAATTGACAAAATAAAAAGCCAGGGATTGACAGAATTTATTGATAAAGGGTCTGCAAACATTACGATAACCACACCTGAAAAGCAAAAAATCAATTTGTTTAAATTGGGAATGTAGTTAGGCGGATAAATCAGTAGATTAACGAGTAGGATAAGAAATTATACCACCTGATTCTTCAACAAATCTTCAAAAACATCTCTCTTACGAATGAGGCTTGCTTTGCCATCTTTTACAAAAACCTCAGCCGGCTTAAGGCGTGAATTAAAATTGGAAGACATCTCAAAACCATAAGCGCCAGCATTATAAAAAACAAGGAGATCACTTTCTTTAATCTCATTAATTTTTCTATCCCAGGCAAAAGTATCCGTCTCACAAATATTTCCTACAACTGTATAAATGCGCTCAGGGCCTTTTTCATTACTTATGTTTTCAATATTGTGAAACGATTCGTAAAACATAGGGCGTATCAAATGATTGAAGCCGCTGTTAACACCTGCAAAAACGGTGGCGGGCGTTTGCTTTACCACATTGGCTTTTACCACAAAATAACCAGCTTCACTTACGAGGTATTTACCTGGTTCAAACCATATTTGAATCTTCTTACCTTGTTCTTTTTCAAAATTTTTAAATGCAATCGCAACTTTTTGCGCAAGCAGATCAACATCAGTTTCTATATCGCCTTCTTTATAAGGAACTTTAAAGCCGCTGCCAAGGTCAATAAAAGTTATATTAGGAAAATGTTCTGCCATCCCAAACATTACTTCGAGGCCTTGTAGAAAAACATTTATATCTTTTATTTCACTGCCCGTATGCATATGTATGCCAGTAACGTTTAGCCCGGTGCTTTTTACCACTCTTTCTATATGGCGCATCTGGTGAATACTTATTCCGAATTTGCTATCAATGTGGCCGGTTGAAATTTTAAAATTTCCACCAGCCATAATGTGTGGATTTAGCCTTACACACACCGGGTAACTTCCACCGTACTTATGGCCGAACTGTTCGAGTATAGAAATGTTGTCAATGTTTATGATTACGCCTAATTCTTTCGCTTCTATTATTTCGGCAAGATCAACGCAGTTTGGCGTGAACAAGATGTTTTCTTTGGTAAAACCCGCCATCAGGCCAAGCTTTACTTCGTTAATGCTTACACAGTCAAGCGAAGCGCCGAGGCTTTGCACATAC
Source organism: Ginsengibacter sp. (assembly GCA_039931355.1). Lineage (GTDB taxonomy): Bacteria > Bacteroidota > Bacteroidia > Chitinophagales > Chitinophagaceae > Ginsengibacter. The sequence continues at coordinate 15,217 of JBDTSD010000029.1, read as the reverse complement.
TTTAGTACATTAATGTTAGCAAGGGCTTTACAGGCATAAAAAAACTTTGCATCACTCTTCCTGAAAGCAGACACGAGCTTATTATACTGCTCCGCAATTTTTTCTGCATGATAGATGTAAACGGGAGTGCCAAACTCGTTAGCGATCTCCGCAAGTTGGCTATGATGTAAGGCCTCAGGCATGCTGATAAATTTATTTTATTCTTATGCTAAATTGCTTATTCGGAAATTTGCTTTGCCGGTTCTTCTTCCCCGTCTGGATGTTGATCCGCTTCAGGATCTTCGTCGGCTATGATGTCCAATTCTTCGGCGGAATTCATTTCTTTGACGTTCACTTCTTCGGCATTCACGTCAGTTGGAATTTCTAATTCTTCTTTGTCGTCAGCGAATTGTTCCTTCTCAGCATTTTCAATTTTTGTTGCTTCAATTATTTCCTGGTTTAATACTTCCTGAATTTTTGGAAGATCGTCGGGAGAGTTAATTCCAAAATAATCCATAAATGATTTGGAAGTCGTGTAGATAAGGGGCTTGCCGGGTGCATCTTCTTTTCTTCCCGCAATTACTACCAATTCTTTTTCCAATAATTTTTGTACCGCGTAGTCGCAGTTTACTCCGCGTATTATTTCTATGTCAGATTTTGTTACGGGTTGTTTGTAGGCAATTATTGAAAGTGTTTCCAGGGAAGCAACTGAAAGCTTCTTTAAAAATTTATCGCCGCTAAGTTGTGCAATAGTTTTATGGTATTCTTTTTTGGTAAGAAATTGCCAGCCACCACCACTTTCTACTATTTCAAAAGAATAAAACTCTGAGCTGTATTTTTCTTCGATTGCTTTTATTGACGCCTCGACCTGTTCTGCACTTGCACGATCTTCAATAAAGCCAAGAGCATTGTTGATCAGCTCTACCAATTCATCTGCGGATAAAGGCTTATCACTCGCAAAAATTAGTGCTTCTATATGTGGGATTATAATTGAAAGTTCCATACCCCGGCCCAGAAAAGGGCATGTTTTATTTATAAATTCTAAAATTTCCTTAAGCCCCTTTAGGGGTTTGGGGTTCTTACCCCTGCAACGCTGCCGCTCCACTCACAATTTCTGTAAGTTCGGTTGTAATAGCAGCCTGCCTTGCACGGTTGTAGCTTATTTTTAATGACTTTAAAAGTTCCTGGGCATTATCAGTTGCTTTGTCCATTGCTGTCATACGTGCGCCGTGCTCACTTGCGTGCGCATCCAGCATTGCCTTATATAATTGCGTATTTAAAATTTTGGGCATTAGCTCCTCAATCAAAATAGCTTTATCCGGCTCAAAAATAAAATCCGCGTTGGTCTCACCTTTCTTCTTCCCTGTTTTTTTCACAGGTAAAAATTGCTCTGCTATATAATTCTGGGTTCCGGCATTTTTAAATTCACTGTAAACCAATTCCACAGCATCCACTTCACCTTTGGTAAATGCATCCATTGCAAATTTTGAAGCTGCTGCAATATTTTCAAAACTGAGATCAGAAAAAATACTCCAATATTGATCAACTACTTTATAGTTATTTTTTGTAAAATGCTCGTATCCTTTTTTACCTACCGGCAAAATTTCGGCTGCTGATTTTTCTGCCAGGGAAGGATATTTCTCACGAATTATTTGTTTAGCAAGCTTGATCAGGTTACTGTTATACCCCCCGCACAATCCCCTGTCACTGGTAATCACTATCACCAGGATTTTGTTTACGGGCCTTTCAGCAGCGAGCGCCATACCTACATCAGCATCAGCATTGCTCACAATATTGTTCAACATTTCCTGTAGCTTTTTTGCATATGGCCTCATTTGGATGATGGCATCCTGTGCTCTTCTAAGCTTGGCTGCACTTACCATTTTCATTGCCTTAGTTATCTGCTGCGTGCTTTGGACACTTTTAATCCTGTTTCGTACTTCTTTTAATGCGCCACTCATATTTTTTATATTTACGGGTGGCAAAGTTAAGTGAATGAAAGTATAAAACCATGTGCCTGAAATACACATGAAAAGCCTTATGTGGCAGCTTTTTTTAAAATTTCCGCGTTAGCGGCGGTATGCTACATCAAACCGAAAAAAACTGTGATAAGCTTTTAATAAATCTTTTTAAACTGACGCTGTTGGCCTTTTATAATGTGGAACCCTAAATCTTACCTACTCAATATAAGGGCCGCGGTAAACTTCATATCTTTGTGGGTCTATAAAAAATCATGAGTAAGAAAGGCAAAGTTTTAATGGCCATGAGCGGCGGTATTGATAGCACAGTTGCCGCACTAATGCTTCATCATGAAGGATATGAAGTAGTGGGCATCACTATGAAAACGTGGGACTATGCAACGAGTGTCGGAAATAATAAAAAAGAAACCGGCTGCTGCAACCTTGATAGTTTTAACGATGCACGTACAGCAGCAGTACAGCATGGTTTTCCGCATTTTATTTTAGATATAAGAGAAGAGTTTGGCGATTTTGTAATTGATAACTTTGTAGAAGAATATATTGCAGGCCGCACGCCAAATCCCTGTGTAATGTGCAACACCCACATTAAGTGGAGAGCCTTGCTTAAAAGAGCTGATGCATTGAATTGCGATTTCATTGCTACGGGTCATTATGCACAGGTGCATCAGCATACCAATGATCGTTTTTTTTTAAGAAAAGGAATAGATGAAACTAAAGATCAAAGCTATGCGCTGTGGGGTTTGAAACAGGATTTATTGAGGCGTACCATATTACCTTTAGGCGCTTACCGGAAAACTGAAATAAGGCTGATGGCGCACGACTTTGGTTACCCTGAGCTTGCTAAAAAAAGCGAGAGCTATGAAATATGTTTTGTTCCGGACAATGATTACAGGGGCTTCCTAAAAAGAAGAATACCCGGTCTGGAAGAAAAAGTTTCCGGCGGTTACTTTGTAGATACGAACGGGAATATTCTTGGGCCGCACAAAGGTTACCCTTTTTATACTGTGGGACAACGCAAAGGCCTTGACATTGCCTTAGGGAAACCAGCTTATGTAACTGAAATTATTCCGGAAACAAACACTATTGTTTTAGGTGATGAAGAAGATCTTAATAAAAACGATATGAAAGTGGCTGGGATAAATTCTATGAAATACGATGACATTCCCGAAGGCATGGAAGCGGTTACTAAAATCAGGTATAAAGATAAAGGCGCTCTTTCTAGTTTACTCAAATACGAAAAGGGTATAAATGTCCGTTTCTATCAGGAAGTAAAAGGTATAGCCCCGGGGCAAAGCGCTGTTTTCTATGAGGGTGACGATGTAATTGGAGGTGGTGTTATTCAAAGAAACTAACGAAAAGTAGCGTCACGCAGCATTTTAATCGCAGCGATACTCTTTTTAAAGAATCTTTAAATACAATCTTAATATTCTTATATGGTTAAATATATCACCGGTTTTGTTTTGACTTCACTTGTATTTTTTTCCTGCAAAAAAGAAAATGATAGTTTCAGTAGTGCTGCCTTGGCTAATTACTATCCACTCGAAGTGGGTAAATATATTACTTATGATATGGACTCGACGGTGTATTATATAAATTTCGGGAAGACTGAAAGCGTGATACATTACCAGGCACAGGACCGTGTAGAGGCGCAAATAACCGACAACATCGGGCGCCCGGCTTATCGTATTCAGCGATATTTAAGAAAAGATCCTTCGCAGGCGTGGGTTCCATCGAATACTTTCATGGTGGTGCCAACAGAAAATTCAGTTGAGTTAATAGAAAATAATCTTCGCTTTTTAAAGCTTGAGCTTCCCGTTAAACAAGATTTTTCCTGGAAAGGAAATTCTTACCTGACCCCAATGGCTTATGACACGTATGATTTTGGGAGTGATTTTACATCAGATTGGGATTATGTATATGATAGTGTGGAAGTTCCTCTCACTATTAATTCCAATACCTACGACAGCACAATTAAGGTTGCTGAAAGAGATGAATTTTTAGGAGAAGACCCTTCACAACCAGGCACACAATATGGTGAAAAGACGTATGCGGTTGAAAAATATGCAAAAGGAATCGGATTAATTTATAAAGAGTTTTTGCACTGGGAATACCAGGGTGTAAACAAAGCCTACAAAGGATTTGGAGTTAAATTATCTATCATTGATCATAATTGATAAGATGAATTGTTTCGGCAAATCAGGCGATATTTTAAAAAGACACCGATACATTTTTATATTCGGTGTTTTTATTTTCTTTTTCGCATCCGCCACCGCCCAATTTAATAAGTATGTAATAAGGTTTAAAGACAAAGCAGGTACACCTTTTACTATTGATAATCCTATTCAATTTTTATCAGCAAAAGCGATAGCGAGAAGATCCAAGCAAAATATTGCTATTGATGAAACAGATCTGCCGATTACGCCACGCTATATAGACAGTGTGCGTTTAGCCGGCAACGTTAGAATACTTGACAAATCAAAATGGCTCAACCAGGTTTGCATAGAAACTACGGACGCGGTTGCGCTGGCAAAAATCAATAGTTTCTCTTTTGTGATAAGTTCACAACCTGTCATGCGACCGGTTAGTGCGCAATCACCCGCCAACAATAAATTCAATGAACAAATAAATACCATTACGTCACCGGCGACGGTAAATAATGTTTCAGACTTTTACAATTATGGCAGTTCGGATCCTCAAATTCACATTCATGAAGGCGAATATCTACATAACAAAGGTTTTCGCGGAGAAGGAATGCTGGTGGCAATTTTAGACGCAGGCTTCTATCATTATTTATCGCTTGCGGCTTTTGACAGTGTAAGAAATAATAATCAAATTGCCGAAACTTATGATTTCGTTGATAATGAAAAAAGCGTGGATGAAGATCATTACCATGGCATGCATTGTTTTTCGATAATGGCTTCTAATATACCAGGGCAATTGGTGGGCAGTTGCCCGAAAGCTACTTATTATTTATACAGAACTGAAGATGCCAGTAGTGAATCGCCCGTAGAAGAACAGTATTGGGCGGCAGCGGCAGAGCGTGCTGATAGTATCGGTGTGGATGTTATTTCTACCTCGCTTGGCTATAATCAATTCGACAATCCAATATTTAATCATACGTATGCGGACATGAATGGCAATACGACCATGATCGCCAAAGCAGCAGATCTTGCCGCTAAAAAGGGAATAATCGTAGTTGTTGCCGCAGGCAACGAAGGAAATAATGCGTGGCATTATATAATTACACCGGCAGATGCAGATAGCGTTGTAGCCGTTGGTGCGGTTAACTCTTCGGGCATAGTTGGCCGTTTCAGCAGTTATGGGCCTTCATCTGATGGACAGGTGAAACCTGCGATAGCCTCGGTAGGGGTTGGTACCGCTTTATTCAATATCAATGGCCAGGTTTCCTCAGGTAATGGAACTTCTTATGCAACGCCAAATGTTGCAGGGCTTATCGCTTGCCTTTGGCAAGCTTTCCCCGAATTTTCAAACATGGAAATAATTTCTGCCGTTGAAAAAAGCAGCAGTATATATAATGCCCCTGATGATCGTATTGGATATGGTATTCCTAACTTTCATATTGCTTATGATGCTTTGCTGGAACAACGTATCGCTAAAAACATGGCTTCTATATTAGGAGATAAAAAAATAAAAGTTTTTCCAAATCCTTTTAACAGCGAATTTTCCGTGCTTTTAAAACCTGCAATCTCCGGCGCAGGGACTTTCGCCTTATATGATATGTCCGGCAAATTATATTTGCTGAAAACTATTATCCAGCAACAAGAACAGGTTCAATTAATAAAATTCAATAACCTGCAACCGCTTGCAAAAGGCCTTTATATCCTGAGATTTTCTGACGGGAAAACAAATGAAAATTTCAAACTTTTGATGCAACAGTAATTACCTTAAAGTTAAATGACTAATGACCTATTGACTCTTTTCTAAATACAGCAACAAATAAAGTATCAGCCTGCATTTCATAGCCTTTAAGGTATTCTGCTTCTAATAAATGAAGCTGAAATGTTTTCGCGATAAAATCAACATTATCTTCATTTTCCTTTTTAAAAACAGAACAGGTTATATATAGTAAAATGCCATTATCCTGCAGGTGAGGCGTAACATTCTTTATGATATTTTTTTGAAGCAGCGCATATCTATCAATTGCCTCTTCTTTAAAAAAACGTAATTGTTCCGGTGTTCTTGCCCAGGTACCAGAACCGGAACACGGAACATCAGCGATGATCAATTCAAAAGAACTATCTATTGGCGGCATTTTTTTTGATGCAATATCTGCCACAAAAGATTGATAATTTTTTATACCAGCCGAAGCGAAACGCTTGTGGAGATTTTGGAGGATTGAAGATCGTATATCGGTAACCGTTAGCTGAATATTTTTAAGGATATCTGCCGCAAGAATAGATTTGCCGCCACTGCCTGCGCAGCAATCCCAAACATTTATCGGAGAATTATTTTTTTCAACATTTCTGGCAAAAGTGCCATATTTCAATATGAACTCGCCTACTCTTTGTGAATTATAATCCTGGACTGCGGCTTCTTTATCAATGCTGAGTATGTCGGTTACCTTTTCATTATGGGCAAACGCGATACATTGCTCATTCATTTTTTCAAATGAAAAATTTGCCTTCTTAAGTTTATCTAATACACTGATTTTTTTTCCAGGCCGTATTCTTATGAATAATTTTGGTTGTTTTAAAAACGATAAAGCAAATTGAGCTAAGTTGATTTTATCACTCAAAGATTCATTGAACGGGAAAACTATTTTAGAGTGAAATATTTCCTTAACCAACTCCAGTTTACTTTCTAAAATTTTTGTGATTTTTTCGTTCCATTCATGTTTTAAACTGGCAAGTAATGAAGATGGTGCGGACTCACACAAAAATATTCCTAAAAGAAATTTCTCATGCAATGACACTTGTCCGCTAACGCCGTGGCCTAAACGAAAAAAATCATAACATAAAGCGGTAATTTGTTTCCGGTCGCGTGAGCCATGCTTTTTATTTGCAGAGAAATATTTTTTAAAATATAAATGGAAGGGTTCAGCACCATCATACCCGGAAATCAGTGAAGAAGCGAACTGTAAGTATTTGAAAGTGTAATTTTTTGTATTTTTTTCAAAAGGCCTCTTTTCAGGATTATCCATTAATTATTTATTTATCCTGCTTCATTATAATTCCAGCAAAGCCTTTATGGGGTCTTTCCCAAACAGCAATTGCTCTGGATTTTCAAGCATGTCTTTGAGCCTTACAAGGAAGCTTACAGATTCACGTCCGTCTATAATCCGATGATCATAGCTAACTGCTACATACATCATTGGCCTGATAACGACCTGCCCTTTTACAGCAATTGGCCGCTCTACTATATTATGCATTCCCAGGATAGCGCTCTGCGGTATATTGATTATCGGCGTGCTCATTAATGATCCAAAGATCCCGCCATTGGTAATTGTGAATGTCCCCCCTGTCATTTCTTCAATTGTAAGCTTACTTTCTTTTGCTTTTGTTGCAAGCTGCACAACTTCTTTTTCAATTTCCGCCATACTAAGGCTCTCTGCATTTCTGATCACCGGCACCACAAGACCTTTAGGGGAAGAAACCGCAATAGAAATGTCGCAATAATCATGATAAATAATATTGTCACCATCTATGCCGGCATTCACGGCAGGCCATTCCTGCAGAGCGAAGCAACAAGCCTTTGTAAAGAAGCTCATAAAGCCAAGATTTACTTCATGGTGCTTTTTAAATAGTTCTTTATATTTCGCCCTCAGCTCCATGATCGGGCTCATATCCACTTCATTAAAAGTGGTAAGCATAGCAGTACTATTCTTTGCTTCAACTAACCTGCGGCTGATTGTCCTGCGGAGGTTGCTCATCCTTTCTGTTCTTTCTTCACGGCCGAATAAATCCTTGCCAATTGCCCTGCCGGGGTTAGAAAGCGCATCCATTACATCATGCTTTGTTATTCTGCCGTTGGAACCTGATGGTGTTACTTTCTTGACATCAATTTTTTTATCAGCCAAAATTGCAGCTGCCACCGGGGTGGTTTTTACACCTTGACTAACACTTTCTTCTTTCTTTTCCTGTGTACGGGATTCTTTACCTGGAGTTGGTTGTGAAGATTTTTCTTCTGAAGTTTTGTTTTCTTTCTTTTCTTGTTCCTGAACAGCTTCCTTTTTTGCAGAGGCAGGCTTTTCAGCCTTATCATCTATGGTGCATGCTACGTCACCGATATTAAGTGTATCATTCTCTTTCGCTATTGTGTGCAGAATTCCAGCAAGCTCTGCATTAATTTCAAAGGTTGCTTTTTCACTTTCGAGTTCCGCAATCACCTCATCCCGCTCTACCCAGTCGCCATCCTTTTTCATCCATTTTGTAAGTGTAACCTCATTAATACTTTCCCCAATCGAAGGAACCTTTATTTCTATAGACATGAATTTATTTTAAGAATTACAAACCTAAGCTAAAATGAGAAATGCACAAAAGCCTGATGCGAAGACAAAATCGTGCACTTGTACAAAAAATATAATACACACATAATGGAACTTCTGATACATTTTTATTTAAATTGCAGGACCTATATAAACTATGCAATAATCCATTCCTGCCGGTTGATAAGTGATAACTAATTTTCATAATTATCTTATTACTTTTGAGTTCATTGTGAAACACCGCATTTTTAAGAATTAAATCATTTAATATGATACGAAAACTTACTTCATTTTTTGTCATTGCCTTCGCAATTTCATCCTTCTCAACACAAGCTCAGCTTACCGTAAATGGTTCGCAATTTTTTATTCAGTCAGGAGCAGTTGTGACAGTGCAGGGAGACATTACGGGCACTGTTGATATTCTTGGGCCTGGCAAAGTATTGCTGCAGGGCGCAGCCAACCAAAATATAAATATGAATGGTTTTACAATTCCTGTTTTAGAAGTTGATAATGCAGCTAATGTAACGCTGACTGGCAATACAAGAATTGGAACCAGCCTTACTTTTACTAATGGCAAAATTAAATCTGCAAATTTTAACCTTACCCTCTCGGATGTTATCACTACAACAGGTATGGGAACTAATAAATTTATTGAAACCACAGGGACAGGCCAGGTTTTTAAAGAATTAACGGCAAATGTTTCTGCAAATGAAATTCCCGTTGGTGCTGGCAGCAGTTATCGTCCGGCTTTCTTAACAACCAGCGGTACCTATACCAGTACTGCTAAAATAGGTATTCGTGTGTTAGGCGTTGCTGATCCAAATAGACCACCGAAGCTTTCCGACTATATATCCGCTTACTGGCCGATTACCAAAACAGGTATTACCGGTACAGTTACCGTGGCCGGAAAATATATTAATGGATCGGATGTTACAGGGACTGAAGCAAATTTGAGAGGCTATTATTTTACTGGTACTGACTGGAGTTCAACAAGTGAAACACATAATACAGCTACAGATCAAATATCTGCACCGATAACAGCCGCCACTGGCGAACTTTCAGCACTTGATAAATTTGATCTTTTAAATGCAAAAGTATTTTTACAAGGTGCGTATAATTCAACTACGGGAGTTATGAGCGATGCATTAAGAACAGCGCCTAATTTAATTCCACTTTCAGAGCCATACAGCTCCCCACCTTATTCTGCAAGCTTTACGCATGTAGCAAATGCCGGTGGAGAAACTGTTAATGCTACGGTATTCAACAGTCAATCTTTACCAAATGATGACATCGTGGATTGGGTTTTTCTTGAATTAAGAAATAATGCTACTTCCGGAAATACTGTTCTTCAGACGAGAAGCGCCTTGGTACAACGTGATGGCGACATTGTGGATATTGATGGAGTAAGTCCGGTTACATTTAATAATGTAGCATCTGCTAATTATACCATTGCCATTCGCCATAGAAATCATTTGGGGTTAAGCACGGATCCTTCCACTTTTACGCCACTACTTGGTGAAACGAAATCTACAGCCTTATTGAGTACGAATCAAGTTGATTTTACTACAGCAACTGATCCCAACCTTTATGGGACTTCGGCAGCGTATTCTATCGCCAGTGATGGAAAGAATATGTTGTGGGGTGGAAACGCAAATTTTAATACAAATGTAAAATACGGTGGGCCATCAAATGATAAAGATTACATATTGACAATTCTTGGAGGAAATTCTACCGCAACTGTTAACGGATATAATCAAGCAGATATTAATTTTAACAGGGCTGTAAAATATGGCGGGCCTGGTAATGATAAAGATTTTTTATTATCTACGATATTCAATGGCGTTAGCACGTCTTCAAGAATAGAATCTCTACCGCAATAAATTTTAAATTATCAACAATGACTAAATATTTAACACTACTTACAAGTTTCTTATTTTTCGGTTTTTCGGTTTCGTCTCAAACTGGGGGAAACTTTATTTCAGCAACAGTAAAACCAGGCAGTACAGCAAATTCAGTTTATGTAGCTTTCAAATCTACGACGACCTTAGCTAATGCAAAGCTTTCAAGTTTTCAGTTTGCGCTAGGTATTGATGCAAGCATTATGCCCGCGCCTACCGCAACTGTCACATCGCTTGATCCATTAATATCTTACCCTGCGATTGAGGTGTCTCAGGAAACACAAGGTGCCAGCTCACTAACTGTATACGGTTTTACACCTGATGGTGCACAATCCGGATCTGGCACTACTTATAATGCCGGTACTGAATATAATATTGCGGAAGTATTTTTTACTGGCAATGCTTCGAATCTCTTAAATTTGAGGATATTACAGTTGCCGAATGGCGGCACTACTACTAACGTTAACTTTTATGTAGCGGATAGAGGATTTGATGTAACAAATCAATCTGCACAATTTTATTCAGCAATTCCTACTAATGTTTCTAATGATGGACAGGGATATAGTGGTTCTTCATACACTTTTATAAGTGCAGGCGTTGTTCCGGTTAAACTCACGGGCTTTTTTGCGACAAAGAAAAACAACGATGCCGTTCTTAACTGGCAAGTGTCAAACCAAGATGCTAACTCGAATTATTTTGAATTACAAAGAAGCTTTAACGGAACTGATTTTAAAAAGATTGGCCGTGTGGATGTGAACTTAAACTCAGGCGCAGGAAGCTATGCTTTCACTGATGTAAATGCTGCGGCTTCTAAAACAAACGTTATTTACTACCGGCTGAAAATGGTAGATAAAGATGAAAAATCCACTCTTAGTACGATTAGGAATATAAGGTTAACGAAAAAATCTTTTGGAGTAAATGTATATCCGAATCCTGCAAGAGAATTCAGTACGGTAAATATTGATATGGAAAGTGAAGCTTCTGTTATCCTAAGCCTTACAGATGCTTCTGGTAAAATTTTACAAAAATCCCAGTTCAATGGGTTTAAAGGATTGAATCAAAAAAGGGTTGAACTTTCAAATTTAGCAAGCGGCTCTTACATGTTGAAAGTAAATGCAGGCAATGAAACTCAAACGGTGTCAATCATTAAAGAATAAACATAAATTCTGAGAATAAAAAAAACCGGTACAAATTTTTTGTACCGGTTTTTTTATGCGTTAAGCCTAAATGCTAAATGCTGTATTTATTATTTCTAACTGCTCCTGGGCATGAACTTTTGAAAATCCCGATGCTGTGGCTGCACTCGCATTCCTTCCAATTATTCCATAGTTCATGGATGTGAGATTCATGCGTAAAAATGAAGCTGCACCCATATTAAGTGGTTCTTCCTGCACCCAATACCAAATAGCTTTATTATATTTTTCATATAATTTTAGCAATTGTTTTTCAGGCAAAGGATATAACTGCTCTACTCTTATAATCGCTACATCATCTGTTTTATCTTTTTCCTTTCTTTCCAGCAGATCAAAGTAAATCTTGCCACTACAGAATAATACTTTAGAAATATTTTCCGGCTGTGTCGCAGAAATATCATCTATGGTTTCCTTAAATCCCCCTGAAGTAAATTCTGCTATATCACTGTAACTTCCTGCATGACGCAGGTTGGCTTTTGGAGAAAAATTAATCAAAGGTTTTCTGAAAGGCCAGGTAATTTGCCTCCTTAAACAATGGAAGAAATTGGCTGCTGTAGTAATATTCGTAACGATAATGTTTAACTCAGCACACATCTGCAAAAACCTTTCAATGCGTCCGCTGCTATGCTCCGGTCCCTGCCCTTCGTATCCATGAGGTAATAAAAGAACAACCCCATTCATCCTCCTCCATTTTTGCTCGGAGCAGGTAATAAACTGGTCTATGATTGATTGAGCACAATTGGCAAAATCACCGAACTGCGCTTCCCACAATACTAATGCGTTCGGATTTGCCATAGCATAGCCATACTCGAAACCTAAAACAGCATATTCACTTAAAAGTGAATTATAAATTCTGTATTGCCCCTGGCCATCAGAAATACCGCTCAGTCTGTTATAGAATTCATCGGTATTCTCATCCCTCAAAATGGCATGCCGGTGGCTGAAAGTGCCACGGCGAATATCCTGCCCGCTCATTCTTACGTCCTTCCCTTCTTTTAAAATACTCGCATAAGCAAGCAGTTCTCCGGTAGCCCAATCAAGCTTCTTTTCATTTTCATGCAACTTTACTTTATCCTGCAATATCTTTTCTACTTTTCGCAACGGCTTAAAACCTTCAGGCCACTGCATTATCTTTTTAAATAAATCCTCTGTCTCTTCTTTTGAAATTGCTGTCACGGGTGATGAATCAAAATCATCCGGGGTCGCTTTTCTAAGGCTTTGCCACCACATTTCAGGCTTCTGGTAATTGTATGGCAAGGGGTTTTGTTTAATATCGTCTAACCGTTCCTGTAAGTCGCTCCAGTATTTTTTCTCCATCTCTTTAGCAAGGTCAGCAGCGCCTTCTTCTCCATGCATCATTAGCCACTTGGTATACACTTCCCTTGGATTAGCCTGCTTATCAATTAATGCATATAAACCCGGTTGCGTAAACTTTGGATCATCACCTTCATTATGGCCATGCCTGCGATAGCACACCATGTCAACAAAAATATCGCTATTGAACTCCTGCCGGTAAAGCATTGCTATTTGCGAAACTTTTACCACCGCCTCTACGTCATCTCCATTCACATGAAACACGGGTGCTTGCACAACTGACGCTATTGAAGTGCAATAATCAGAAGTACGTGCATCATCAAAATCGGTTGTAAACCCGATTTGGTTATTAATCACAAAGTGAAGTGTTCCTCCGGTACAATATCCTTTCAGGCCGCTCATTTGTACCACTTCATACACGATGCCCTGTCCCGCCAATGAAGAATCGCCGTGAATTAAAATGGGCAATATCTGATCATAATCACTGCCATAAATCACATCGGCTTTGCTCCTGGCAAACCCTATCACCACAGGATCTACGGCTTCCAGGTGAGAGGGATTAGGGGCAAGTTTTAGGTGAACCTTTTGACCGGCGACTGTTTCAATTTCACTGCTAAAACCCATGTGATATTTTACATCACCGCTTCCCATAGTAGTATCCGGTATGGCATTACCCTCAAACTCGGTAAATATCTGCTCATAAGTTTTTCCAAGAATGTTTGCCAAAATATTTAAGCGACCCCGGTGTGCCATACCCAAAACGACCTCTTGTACTCCGCTTTCTGAAGCAGTATTTATGATTGCGTCAAGTGCGGCAATGGTGCTTTCTCCACCCTCGAGCGAAAATCTCTTCTGACCGATATATTTCGTATGAAGAAACTTTTCGAACATCACTCCTTCATTTAATTTTTGAAGAATTCGGCCTTTTTGATTAAGTGGTACCGGCTTATTTAATTTATTTTCAGCTACGTCTATTATCCAATCAATCTTTTTTCCATCATTCAATGAACCGAATTCCACACCAATGGATTCTGTGTAACATTTTTTCAGGTGTTTTATGATAGCCGCAAGCTTTGCCTTACCTAATCCAACAAATTTTCCCACATAAAATTCTGTTTGAAGATCGTCTTCTGTTAGGCCAAAATATTTAATATCAAGATTTGCCTTCCTGTCTTTCCTTTCACGTATAGGATTGGTTTTAGCTACTAAATGCCCTTTGTTTCTATAATCGTGAATGAGCTGATACACTGCAAATTCTTTATCAATTTGCAAATCCTGAATAGGAACAGCAGCAACCGCCGAGCCATTAGATTTTCCATTACCGGCGTTTAAAGCAAAATCAAATCCTTCAAAAAATTTTCTTAAATCAACATCAACACTTTCGGGGTCTTTTACAAAATCAGCGTATAAATTCTCAATATATGCGGGATGGGAACTTGTTATATAGGAAAAGTCTTTCATAATAATGGGAAATAAAAATATTTATATTGCAAATATCGGGTGTTTTTACCAGATGAATAAGCTGTAAAAGCTTTCATAATAAACCAGTTAACTTGTTATTTATATTTGTGGGAGATTAATTTTATTTATGTAAGATTTTTTTTAGTTTTTAATACTATCTTTGCAGCCCAAAAAATTTAATTAATGGCCAACCATTCAGCAACAAAAAAAGATGTACGTCAAAGCCGTAAACGCAATGAGCGTAACCGTTATCATGGAAAAACGACCCGTAATGCAATTCGTGATTTGAAAGCACTTGATACTAAATCAGCAGCTTCGGAAAAACTTCCTTCCATCGCATCAATGATTGATAAACTTGCCAAGAGAGGCATAATTCATAGAAATAAAGCGGCAAATCTAAAGAGCAAACTTACCAGGGGCGTACAATCAATGGAAAAATAAAATTCATAAAATATACATTAAGCAAACCTGTTACTATTTTTCGTGACAGGTTTTTTATTTTCCTAAATTGTCTCTCCCTTTTTTCCAGACACAACTGTGTTCGCAAAAACGGCACTGTTCAACTTCGTTTTTGATTATAAAAATTCTCCCTGGTATGAACCGAATATTCTGCATATCCTGTTTACAGGTTAGTAGCTTTATAAATATTAAAGATTGTTTTTTTCAAATAAAAAATACCTTAATTTTGCAGCCCAAATTAAAAATTTTTATTCACCTGCTATTAAATTATAGCAAAAATCAAGTAAATGCAGAATTACGAATTGATGGTGATTTTTACTCCCGTACTTTCTGAGGAAGAATATAAAGCTGCCCAGAAAAAGTACACCTCGTTCCTTACTGAGAATGAAGGCAAAATAGTGCATGAAAATGCATGGGGATTAAAATCACTGGCCTACCCTATTCAGAAAAAAACCACAGGTTTATACTGGGTTTTGGAATACGAGGCGC
>JBDTSD010000028.1:0-36455 GCA_039931355.1 Ginsengibacter sp. | reverse complement strand
TTTTCCATTTATAATTAAACGGATCATAAAGTCTACCCACGGAAAAGAGTTTTAGTAATTTTGTAAGTATGCCTGGGCAATCAATTATATTATTTGACGGTGTCTGTAATCTTTGTAACAGTGCAGTGAATTTTGTAATAAAAAGAGATAAGAAAAATTTGATTCAGTTCGCACCATTGCAGTCAGAAACGGCACAGGTATTGTTGGCTAAGCATGAGATGCACACCCAGGAAATGAAATCTTTTATCTTCATTAAGAATGGAAAAGAGTACACGCAATCAACTGCAGCCTTGAAAGTTTGCAGGCACTTAAGCGGCGCGTGGCCAGCATTATATGCCCTTATAATTATACCTCCATTT
Source organism: Ginsengibacter sp. (assembly GCA_039931355.1). GTDB lineage: Bacteria > Bacteroidota > Bacteroidia > Chitinophagales > Chitinophagaceae > Ginsengibacter. The sequence goes on along the minus strand of JBDTSD010000028.1, from coordinate 36,096 downwards.
ATAAGAGATGGTATTTATAATTGGATTGCTAAAAATCGTTACAAATGGTTTGGGCAAAAAAATGAATGTATGATACCAACACCTGAGTTACAGGCGAAATTTTTAAATTAAGAGATTATGGCAGGTAAAAAAACATTGGTTCTTGGTGCTTCGGCTAACCCTTCACGTTATAGCAACCTTGCTGTACACAACCTTACTTCAAAAGGCCATGATGTGATTGCCGTGGGCAGGAGAGAAGGTAAAATTGGCAACACCTCAATTACTACAGAAAAAAGAGCAATTACCAACCTCGACACAGTAACACTATACCTTAACGCACAAAATCAAAAAAATTATTACGACTACATAATTGCTCAAAAACCAAAGAGGATAATTTTTAATCCGGGAGCCGAAAATGACGAATTAGCGGATCTTGCGCAGAAGGCTGGTATTCTTACGCAAGAGGCATGTACGTTGGTTTTACTAAGTACCGGGCAGTATTAATACCCATAAAATAAGTACTTCCTCATATCTTTTCACTAAAAAGAGATTTTTTTCATATTCGGTATAATTTATTTGCTGATGTATCGTTTGATTGTTATCCGAACACACAGAAAATAAAATTCCTTACCAATGAAAGTCTCTATCAAAGCATTATTGCTGTGCACAATTGTTTCCCATTCTTTTACATCAAACGCACAAATCCTTCACTCTAACAAAGTTCCTCTATTTGCTAACGTTGCCTCATCATTTAAGGCTACGGTATCTGAGTTAGATAAAGCATTTCTGGCAAAAGAAGGCAGTTCAGTTCAGCTTCAATTTGCCAACAGCTTTACTTTTAACGGCACTATCATGTCGTCTGTACAACGCTACGGGAAGCTGTCGAGTATTATTGTAAAATCCTCATCACTACAAAACACATTATTATCACTTTCCAAAAGAATAAACGAGGATAATACAATTACATATGTCGGCCGCATATTAAACGGGGCATCCGCTGATGGATATGAATTAAATAAAAATATTGACGGAACCTACACTTTTAATAAAATAAAATCTGAAGACCTTTTACAAGATTACTGATACGATTACCTTATCAAAAGAACACAACGGAACCCTAAAATCCAACCCAATGAAAACTTTTTTTACATTCATTTTTGTGCCTTTAATGTTTCTTTCATCCATTGCAAATAGCACTCCTGCTTTAAGCAGTTTACCATCTGCGAAAGCGACACTCTTTCTTGACTTCGATGGACAGTCTGTATATGCATCATCATGGAATGGCGGCCAGCCGCTGATTTGCGCTCCTTCTCAAATGACTGATGTGCAAATCACTGAAATTTTTAACCGCGTTTCAGAAGATTACAGGCCTTTCAATATTAATATTACTACTGACTCGACAGTTTTTTTAGCAGCACCCCTTGTACAACGCATGAGGATTATCGTTACTTCTACAAGCAACTGGTATCCAGGTGTAGGTGGCGTTTCTTATACCGGTTCTTTCAGGTGGGGCGACGATACTCCCGGTTTTGTTTTTGCTGATAAGCTCGGCTTTAGCCCAAAGCTTGTAGCAGAATGCTGCAGCCATGAAAGCGGCCACACACTTGGGCTTTCACATCAATCATCATATAACGGTACATGTACGCTTGTAGCAACTTATAACTCCGGGCAAGGTTCGGGGGAAATAGGATGGGCGCCGGTAATGGGAAATAGTTACTATAGAAATTTCTCAGGATGGAATAACGGGCCTACTCCAAGCGGATGCACAGCAGACCAGGACAACTTGTCTATCATTACTTCATCATACAATGGATTTACTTACAGGGTCGATGATCACAGCGATAATCCGAATGTAAATCCCACTCCATTAATTGTAAATCGCAACACTTTTTCTAATTCAGGTATTATAACAACGAATACAGATAAGGATGTTTTTAAAATTGACATCCCGAAAAATGCCGCATTGCACATGGATGTAGTTCCGTATTCTATCGGGCCAAATAACGATGGCGCAGACCTTGATGTGACGGTTACTTTATTAGATGCGTCTATGCAGGTGATCAGTGTATATGATCAGGCCTCTGTATTGAATGTTGTTGTAGATACGACTCTCAGTGCAGGTAGTTATTATGTAGTAGTGCAGGGCGCAGGAAACGTAAATGCGTCGAACTATGGAAGCCTTGGGTCTTACTCAATTTCAGGTGCAACTACTCCGCTAACCATTACGCCTATACGCCAGGTATTACTTACCGGGAAAGTTGATAAAAATATGCACGATCTTTCATGGAATGTAATTGCTGATGAGCCTGTGAAAAATTTAATTCTTGAAAGTTCTGCAGATGGTACAATTTTTACACCGGTATCAACGTTTTCTTCGGACTCGAGAGGATATGATTATTCACCAAATTCCAAAGGGAATATTTTCTACAGGCTTAAAGTAAATTCTATCACTAATCAAATTGTATATTCTAATGTTGTTTCTCTTAAATCAAGTGGTGATGAGGTTAAAAAGTTTACCGTTACCACGCAGGTTCATGATGATATCACAATAAGTGCAACAGAAGATTTTGAATACAAATTAGCAGATATGGGCGGCCGCATTATTACCGGCGGCAAAGGAAAAGCAGGCGTCAATACCATTAACATAAGCAACCACCCTAACGGGATTTATTTCATACAGATAATAAGCAATAATCAAAGAACCACAGAACGAATTGTAAGATTGTAAGGTAGATTCATGTGTAAGTTAAGGGTCAGCGTTAGGGGCTGGCCCTTTTTGTTTTTATATACCTCATCTCTTTTTTATGAATGCAGCAATAGTTTAAGGAATTATTATTTAATAAGTTAGCTGATTTCCGTATCCATAATTTTGGTAATTTTAAAAAACCTTAATTTATGTTGTGGAGAAAATTTAACGGAGACACGATTGACCTTCCCATTAAAAGCGCAGTTGAAAAAGCCATTCAAAAAGAAACTGCAGCTGGTTTCAAATTAAAAGTTTGCATAGGGACTGACAGCCAGGTAAAAGGCAGTGATACCGAATTTGCTACGGTAATTGTTTTCCTGCGTGAAGGACGTGGAGGCTTCATGTTTATTCACAACGACAAAACAAAACACCAGTACAGCATTAAAGAAAGAATGCTTGTAGAAGTGGCGAAGAGCATTGAGATCGCCTACGAGCTTTGCGACCTTTTTACCTTGTACGATGTGGATATGGAAGTTCATGCCGACATCAATACCAATCCGCATTTTAAAAGTAATGAAGCTTTGCGGGAAGCAATGGGCTACATTCTCGGGATGGGCTTTGCTTTCAAAGCTAAACCGGAAGCCTTTGCCAGCAGCAGTTGTGCAAACAAAATGGTGAATTGATTTTTTAAAGAAAAAATATGACAATACTAATATTTATGTTGGCAGCAGTAATGGGAACTTTTTTTCTTAAACGATACTCCGGCATCAGTCCTACAGAAACAAAAAAAGAACTGCTTGTTTTTTTCTCAATATTTCTTGCAATAATAACAATATTCACCATTGATTTAATAAGTCACTTCACACCATACCGGCTTTTGATGATTGTATTAATTTCTTTGCTAAGCTTTGCTGATTATCATAGAAGATTTAGAAAAACTACAGATTAAATAATAGTGATTCAATCTGTTTGAAAATAATCCTTGTTCATTTCTCCTACCAGGAGTAAAATCTTTTCTTTTCCTGTTTTCTTCACAGCGCTTGTTACAAAATGCTGCGGCAAGAACTGTTCTGTTTCCCTAAGCTTCTCTAAAAATGATTTTATATTCTTATTTACTACCCGCTGATTTTCTTTGTCTGATTTGGTAAACACAAGCGTAATTGGAATCTCCCACAAAGCAAGTTTTTGTATAAACTCTATATCTATTTTTTGGGGTGAATGCCGCGAGTCTATCAGCACAAAAACATTCGCTAGGTTTTCTCTTTTGCGAAGATAATTTTCAATCATTTGCTCCCATCTTCGCCTGCTGCTTTGCGATATTTTTGCAAAGCCATAGCCAGGAAGATCCACCAGGTACCATTTGGTTTCTTTGTATTCGCCGGGCACACGTACGCTCGTTATTTCAAAGTGGTTAATCATCTGCGTTTTACCGGGAGAGTTAGATGTTTTGGCAAGTTTATCGTTGTTGCAAAGCATATTTATCAAAGAAGATTTACCCACATTACTTCTGCCAATGAAGGCGTATTCGGGCTTGTCGGGTGCAGGGCATTTCTCGAAGGAAGGGCTGCTGATAATATATTCTGCTTTTTTTATGTGCATGCAATTTGCAATATACAATAAGAAAAAACCATTGCTGTCCGGACGGCGTAAATGAAATCTAAAATAAAAGTGAAAGAATGGTTAACGCGGTATCTTGTTGGGGCAAAAAACTATCTTTGGTTTAATGAACACGTATAGCCACGATGCAGTAGTGCCTTTTCTCAATTCACCTGAGAGTAAAAAAAAGCAGGTGGAAAATATGTTCAATAATATTGCTTTCCGGTATGATTTTTTAAACCGGTTTTTAAGTGCCGGCATTGACAAAGGGTGGCGCAAAAAGGCAATCAGGCAGCTTGTTTCATTACAACCAAAAACGATCCTTGATGTGGCGACCGGTACAGGGGATTTTGCAATCACCAGTTATAATATTTTAAAACCGGAGAAAATTACTGGCATTGATATCAGCGATGGAATGTTGGATATAGGAAGAAAAAAAGTAGAAAAACTCAAGCTTGAAAAAAAGATAGAGTTGTTAAACGGCGATAGTGAAGCAATTTTTTATAGTGATAACTCGTTTGATGCTGTAACCGTAGCCTTTGGCGTACGGAATTTTGAGAATCTTGAAAAGGGGTTGTCAGAAATTTACAGGGTTTTGAAGCCCGGCGGTAAATTAATAGTTCTTGAATGTTCCAGGCCTTCTTTACCAATAATAAAGAATTTCTATAATTTTTATTTGAATTATGTAACGCCAAAAGTTGGCAAATTAATATCGAAAAATAAAGATGCATATCAATACCTAAATAATTCTGTACAACAATTCCCTGAGAAAAAAACATTCACTCACATTTTAAACCAACTCGGCTATAGACACGCTTTCTACAAAACATTGACTTTAGGAATATGCACCATTTATTGCGGCGAAAAATAATTTTACTGGTACTGTCATTCGTGTTTTGTTCTACTGCGTCCATGGCCCAGGTTGAGCATGTGATAAACCAGGAAGACCATGATGATAAGCCTTATCATTTTGGTATAAATCTTGGCTATAATAAGTCCCACTTTTCATTTACCCATCATCCCGAGTTTTTAGAACGCGACACCATCATGGATGTCGAAAGCATCAACAGTACAGGTATCAATCTTGCCTGGTTAGTAGATATTCGTATGAGCGATCACTTCGACCTTCGCTTGCATCCGCTTGACCTTACCTTTTCTGAAAAAGCTTTTTTATATACAGAAAATTATTCACCGGATACCATGGTTACCAAAAAGGTACAATCCATTACATTGAGTTTTCCGGTTCATATTAAATTCAGCAGCGATCGTATAAGAAATTTTAAAGTCTATACCATTGGCGGCGCAAAATTTGACTATGACCTTGCAAGCAATGCGGGGGCGAGAAAGGCGGAAGATCTTATAAAATTAAAACGCTCTGACCTGAGCCTGGAAGTGGGAATGGGTTTCCATATTTATTTTCCCTACTTCGTATTATCGCCGGAGATAAAGCTTAGCAGCGGGCTTGCGAACCTGCACAGCCGCGACCCGGACCTGCGTTATTCTAACGTGATTGATAAGATCAATTCAAAGATGATTACGTTTTCATTGACGGTAGAGTAGGGACAGGTCATGACCTGTCCATGCAATTAAATTAAATTTTCTAATGAAAAAAGCGGTGTATTTTTTATTAGCCCTTGTCTTCGTTTTATCTTTTTCCTACTATATTATATTTATAAAGGATGAAAAAGTAACAGACACTAATCTTATTAATTTAGAGAGAAATGGAAACGATAGCCTAACGATAGGAACGGCGGAAAGTTTTAAGTATATCGACAAAGTAGGCTCACATCAGATTAATGATACAACTGTAAGTCTCAGCGTTTATACCACCACGGTATATAACATATTCGCTAAAAAAACCTCAAGTATAAATATTCAAATCGGAAAGAAAATTAAATATATAATTTTCGAAAATAAAATCATTACAAGGGCTTCCCTTCCTTCAAAATAAGAAATATTCTGGTTGCATATTTTCCTTGTAGCCTCCTTTCCTTCTAATTTTTTTTCGACATTATTTTAAAAAACCAGGAACGTTTTAGTCGTAATAAGTTGCCTTGCAGATCGTGTATTACGGACAGGTCATGACTGGCCCCTACGATTACAATCCCGGCACTACCGCCAAACTTTCATTACCCGTTTCACTTACCGACTGTACGCCGAAGAAAAAATTATCCTTTGAATAAGGCAAGGTGATGTTGGTATATTCAATAAGCATTTTCTTTTGCCATACAGGGCTTGTCGTTTCTCTTATCAAAACGTAATAACCTTTTACTTTTCCATTTTTTGGAGCACTCCATGAGAGTGAAGTGTTGTTGGTTAATCTCTTTACTTCGATTTTTACGTCTTGGGGCATAGAGGGTGACTTCGCAAGATTGGCAAGGTTAGATAAATTCATCGCAGTATTCTTTCGCAAATATTCAAAGTCAATGTGCATTGGTAAATCACCATAATTGATTCCATTTTCCGTACGCACATCCTGGTGTTGGCGTGTGTAATTTTCATTCATCTCTGTAATTCTTACCGCGGCAAAACCATTTTCTACATACGGTGTATGATCACCGCCCCTTAAGAAGCGGTCATTGCGATAGATCATCACCACATCAAGGTGATCAACATAGCGCTCGCCGATTTCTTTTACATAACGGGCAAGCTGACGCGATTTTCCATCATTCTCCAAACCAAGCGCACGAATTCTTGCTGCCGTTTTTTCTGTTTCATACGCAGGTAATCCTTCACTAAATACGCGTACTTTGGTATTGTTGACGATGTTTGTTTCGTTGCTGTTGTTGCTTCCCATAATGTCATTATTCAACACCGCCTCTACATTCCAATTCTCTTTTTTTGCTTTTTCTGCCATGTAAGTGGAACCAAGTAAACCTTGTTCTTCACCGCTTACGGCAACAAAGATTATGGTTGCCGGAAAAGAATGTTTACTCATAATTCTGGCGCACTCAAGCACCGCCGACGTACCGCTTCCATCATCATTCGCACCCGGTGCATCGCCTGTTCTGTCCATCACATTGCTTCGCATATTATCAAGATGGCCACTGATGATAAAGATCCTGTTATCATCCGGATCAGTACCTTTCAATGTCGCCATTACATTCCCTAATACCAATGGCACATCTACTCTTTTTCCATTAGGTTGTAAAGTCGTGGTATCAATCATGGCAGTTAATCTTCCATTGGAGTTTTTTGCAAACTCATTAAATTTTTTCAATACATAATTTCTTGCAGCGCCTATGCCACGTTTTGCGTCTGTTTGTGTGCTCGATGTATTTCTTGTGCCAAAAGCAACGAGTGTATTTATGTAAGACCGCAGCGAGTCAGGCGAAACTTCGTTCACCATCTTCTCAATTTCCGGATCGCGGTTAATAATTGTTTGTGCAAAAATTGTATTGGTAAAACATAGGATAATAGCTGATAATAGTAGTTTCATTTGTTGGGTTATTTTTTTATAAAGAAAAGGAAATCCTGCTTAACACTATTATTATCTGCCGAAACTCTTTTTATTATACAGGACAATTCTGTATGTATCCGCGACTGAAATTTTAAAACAACATTTCAACACGGTAAATCGCCACCTGTGTAAAAGCTCTATGCTGTGTGCCGGCTATATTCTAATTTTTGAGTAACAAAAAACCAGGATGCTACGTTACACCAATTGCAGCTATGAAAATCTCCCACTAATATTTATTACAGTATAAACGATCGTTATGATAAAAAACTTATTACTGATTGCTGTCCGCAATTTCAGAAAAGATAAATGGTACAGCCTGCTGAATGTATTGGGGCTTACCATTGGTATTACTTTCAGCCTGTTTTTAATTTTTTATGTGCAGGACGAATTGAATTATGACCGCTTTAATAAAAAGGCAGATCGCATATTCAGGATTGTTACCTATGTGCAGGAAAAAGACAAGAATACTGACTTCGCTATTACGCAGGCGCCTCTTGCCGCCACGCTGAAAAAAGACTACCCCGAAGTGGAGGAAGCCGCAAGATTTATGGGCAGGGAAAGAACGTTGTTTAAGAATGGCGATAAAAGTTTTTATGAAACAAAAGTTTTCTATGCTGACAGTACCGTCTTTAATATGTTCACTTACAACTTTGTGGAAGGCGATGCTGCACACGCTTTGAATCAACCCAACAGCATCGTAATTTCAAAAACGCTTGCCGACAAATATTTTGGTAAAAATGCTCCAGCACTTGGCAAAACACTTCGAACCGTCTATGATGTGTATAAAGTAGATGGTGTAATTGAAAATGTACCCAAAAATTCACATCTTAGATTTGATATGCTGATCTCATGGTCGTCTATGCCGAAAAATCAATATGGTGGCGAAAACTGGGGCAGTTTCAATAACTATACCTATGTGTTGCTAAAGCCGGCAAGCAATGTAGCAGCATTCAATAAAAAATTGCTGCCTTTATATGATAAATATATGGCGCCGATCTTCGCACAGTCCAATGTAAAGATGCATTACGATGTGCAACCTATTACGGCGATTCACTTGACTTCCAGGCTGGAACTGGAACCCGAAGAATTGGGCAGCATGTCGTACATCTGGATATTTTCTGCCGTGGCATTTTTCATGATGCTGATCGCCTCTATCAATTACATGAACCTCACAACGGCAAGGTCCGCACGCAGGGCAAAAGAGATCGGCATTCGCAAAGTAACCGGCTCTACAAAAAATCAATTGGTGTTGCAATTCCTGGGCGAGTCCTTGCTCACTGCTTTGGTGGCCGTATTATTAAGTGTGCTACTCGTGATGCTGTTGTTGCCTGCTTTCAATACTATATCCGGTAAGTCTTTTACCATTGGCACTATATTGCAGCCATTCAATATTCTGTTGTTGCTGGCCATTGGTTTACTGACAGGGCTTGTTGGTGGCAGCTATCCTGCCTTTTACTTGTCATCGTTTCAGCCGGTAAGTATTTTGAAAGGTGCTTTATCAAAAGCATCGGGCAATGTAAACCTGCGGCGCACGCTGGTGGTATTGCAGTTTGCCATTTCAATGATCATGCTTATCTGTACGTGGGTCGTGTATTCCCAGCTTACGTATTTACAAAAGAAAGATTTGGGTTTTGATAAAAGCCAGGTAATGACCGTAACGGTAAATACAGGCGAAGATGAACGCGGCAAAATAAATGCAATGGATAATGACTTCCGCAGCATTGCGGGTGTGAAGGTAGTCGGCACGGGGAACTCTTACCCTGGCGGTACGAATCTCAACCTGAATCTTTTTTCGGTGCAAACTGACAGTGGCTATGCGGATAAAGGAATTGAATGTTATGCGATAGATGAAAATTTTTTGCGGGCATTAAATATTCCCATAGTGCAGGGCCGCAATTTTTCAGGCCTTGCGGATACATTGCACAGTATAGTAGTGAACGAAGCCATGGCAAAGCATTTCGGCTGGAAGGAAGCCGTAGGTAAAAGAGTAAAATTTGCGGGTGACACTTCGAACCAATACCTCGAAGTGGTAGGCGTAGTTAAAAATTTCAACCAGAAATCATTATACAATCCCATAGCCCCGCTGCTCATGTTTTATGGCGCTAATGGTAATATGATCCAGCTAAAAATGAATACAGGAAATTTAAAAACAACGATCGCACAGGCGGGAGTTACATGGAAAAAATACTTTCCAAATCTTCCTTTTGAATATAAATTTTTGGATGAAGATTTTAATTCGCAATATGCCGCCGACCAGAAACGAGGAAAAATATTTGCCGCTTTCTCTATACTAACGATCATCATTACCTGCTTAGGCTTGCTTGGTCTTACTGCCTTTACCACGCAGCAAAAGCAAAAGGAAATAAGCATACGCAGAGTGATGGGTGCCAGCATACCGCAGATCATAAACCTTATCACCCGCAATTATTTGTGGCTTGCTTTGATAGCCGCCGTTATTGCATTCCCCGTTGCTTATTATTTTATGCACAACTGGCTCAGCGTATTTTCTTACAGCGCCGGCTTATCTGTGCTTCCTTTTATTTTATCTGCTTTTTTGATTGTGCTTACCGCGGTATTGACTGCGATGTATCATTCAACAAGAGCAGCGCTGGCAAGTCCGGCGAAGAGTTTGAGGACGGAGTAAGGGATTTATAGAAAGAATTGAATTGATTTATAATACTCCCGGTTTTTCTTTTATTGATTTATAAAGATTTTTGATTCTCTTTACATGAGGATGACTCTCTTGCAAAACAATATTATAAATATTTATCGCTTTCTCACATAATTCTAATGCCATATCGTATTCGCCAAGAACATTAAGCAATGATGCTAGAAACCAATAATTTTTGGCTGTGGAAGGATGGTCTTTTCCAAAATTTTTTTCATCGGAGGCAATTGCTTTTGTGAGTAGCACTTTCGCTCCGTCATAATCGCCGAGGTCTTGAAGCACCAGGGCCAAGTTGGAATAAATTATCGCTGTGTCAGGATGGCCTTTCCCCAAAATTTTTTCATGAGATGCTAAAGCATTTTTCAGCAATATTTTCGCTTCTTCATAATTACCAAGGTCATGAAGAATACCAGCTAGGTTGGAATAATTTCCCGCCGTGGAGGGATGGTCTTTCCCAAAATTCTTTTCATCGGATGTCAAAGCTTTTTCCAGCAATACTTTTGCCCCATCATAATCACCGAGGTCTTGAAGAACCAAGGCCAACCTAGAATAATATAACCCTGTCAAGGGATGGTCTTTGCCAAAAATTTTTTCAGCAGATGTTACAGCTTTTTTTAGCAGTACTCTCGCCCTTTCATAATCACCAAGGTCTCGAAAAACCCCAGCTAGGTTGGAATAACTTGCCGCCGTAGAGGGATGGTCTTTCCCAAAATTTTTTTCATCGGATGCCAAAGCTTTTTCCAGCAATACTCTCGCTCCGTCATAATCGCCAAGTTTTTGAAGCACCAAGGCTAGGTTGGAATAACGTGTCGCTATGACAGGATGGCCTTCTTCAAAATTCTTTTCATCTAATGCTAAAGCTTTTTCCAACAATACTCTTGCCCCTTTATGATCTCCAAGGTCTTTAAGCACACCGGCCAAGTTGGAATAATTTATCGCTGCGATAGGATGAGCTTTTCCAAAATATTTTTTATCCGATGCAAGAGTCTTTTTGAGCAATATTCTTGCACCGTCGTAATTGCCAAGTCTCCAAAGCACCACTGCTAGGTTGGAATAACTTCTCGCTATAGAGGGATGGTCTTTTCTAAAATTTTTTTCATAAAATGCCATAACTTTTTCCAGCAATACTTTCGCCCCTTCATAATCGCCAAGGTCTTTAAGCACCATTGCCAGGTTGGAATAACTTGCCATTGTGGAAGGATCGTCATTTCCAAAATATTTTTCATCACATGCCATAGCTTTTTCCAGCAATACTTTTGCTCCTTTATAATCGCCAAGTTCTTGAAGCACATCTGCCAAATTGTTTTGCAAACGCGATATCTCCGATGAACTATCTAAACAATTGAGCAAAATCTTTCCAAACGGTATCCATATAAACTTATCAACAGAATTATCTTTCGTATAATCTATATTTAGTTTTGAAGTTATATTATCAAATAATCCTTTAACGTCGTCTATATCTATAGCATGTTGCCTTTTTACAACGCCTGCTACAATACGATGCATTTTATAACTATCAGTAACAGTATTATACTGCAGCCATCCTTTTTGGGCAATTTTATTACATGTTTCAGCAAGACTATCTTTAAATGCACTTTTTTCATTAGCTAAAAGCTCGTTCAACAAAAAATATGTATGAAACTCCGGTGGCAGACAAGCAAACTGTTTCATCAGCCATATCTCTTCCTTACCGAGCTTGTTCATATTAAATACATTGCTTAGGTAAGTGGCTACCCGTTCTACTTCACCCAATTCTCTTGATACTTCAACATGTGCTTTTATATCTTTCTCTATGGCTTGCAGTAAAGTGGCGGAGTTATAACGTTGTACCTGCGCTGTTTTGGAAAGTATTTCTATAGTAAGGGTATGGTAATCCACAGACTTAACCAGTTTTTTTACATCCTCGTCAGTTAATTGATAACGCGTATAAAACTTTTCAAATAACTGTATGGATTGCTCTTCACTTAAAAAATCTATTGGCTTTAAATGAAAACCCATTATCTCTTCCCTCGAAGTTACCAATAGATGCCAGTTTGGTTGCGAGGGTAATATATCTTTGTATTGCTTCAGCGATTGTTCCGCATTATCAATAACAAGCAGGTTGGGCTTCTCTGTTATACCTTTTAATTTGCGTATCACTTCGCTGAATAGTTGTTGAGGTTCTGGATTGCCTGCTTCTATTTCAAGATTCTTTAATAATCCTTCAGCATTAATAAAATCATTGATAATATCTTCAGCGCCTTGCGTGATCCAAACTATATGGGGATAGTCGTCATAGTACTTGCTTACATAAGCCTGTGCTAAAGTTGTTTTGCCAATGCCACCGAGGCCGTTTACAACTACCACTCTTTTGTCATCACATAAAAGATCGTGCAATGCTTTGAGGTCTTCTTCACGACCGATGATTTCATCCGGAGAAATTCTTGGAATATTTATATTAAGCTCTTTTGGAAGTTTTTTCGCTGCATAATGATAATGCTTATCACCTATGTCAACGTGTTGTGCACTCACGTTGCCCTCGACGACATTTTTTTTAAAACTATCATTTTTTTGCTTTGCCATTATTTAAAGTGGGTTTAATTAATCATCTCCTAACCTAAAATTATCGGCATCTCTTACATTTCCTTCCACAATATTTTTGCGATTATAATTTTCATTGTTTATCGTTTCCTTATCGCCAATGTGTATGTTTTTCACTCTTTCAATATCTTTTCTAACGATATTTTTTTCCTTTATGTCGATTGAATGATTGAACTCTATAAAGCCATTCGCCACCAGTTTTTCCAATTGATTAGTAAATTTTAATTGCAACTCTTCAATATTTTTATAAGTAGTACAGAAATGTCCAAGTTTCTCAAGTCTCTTCTTAAATTTTATTAGACTTGCATTATCCTTTTTAAAAGTGACGGCATTTTCCTTAGAGTTGAAGTAGGTAAATATGAAAGGCTTGTTTGTCTTTTTGAAATGCCCGAAAGCCGTTTCAAATTCTTCATTTGTGTATTTACCTACTTTGGTAAAGAAGAGCATAATAAAAATGTCACACGCTGCAATTGCCTCGTTATATTTATCCTGCAGTCTTGTTTTAGACATTGCATCAAGGAAATCTTCCCAAATAACCAATTCAAGAAAAACACCTTTATCATGCCATTCTTTATTTTTTCTATTGATGAATATTTCAAATTCTTTGCGGTCGTCTTCTAATTCAGACGATGATGCGAGAAATATTTTTTTCTTTGTCATTAACGAGATGATTTATCATAAATCAACCATAGTGCAAATAGTAAAGATAAATTTCGTCTATAATCTTTTATCTGCAAAGCCTAAATCTTCGTGCCATTAAATTCAATCAGAACATTTGTCCGGCAATCATTCTACCCCACCTCCCTCTCCCCAATCACCCCCACCTCATCCCCAACATAAATCCATTTCCCAATTTCACTCGCAGGAATATAACAATCCACGGTTAAATAATAATGATGATCGTATTCATCTAATTTAGACCAGGCAGGTAAAGACGCAGCACGATGCTTTGCAAAAGTTTTTGGGAAAGCATGAAGTACTTCACCCGACTCAGGATTGCGGGTGGGCACCACGCATCTGGCCCGCGGGCTCATGCCAAATAACGTTACTTCGCCAATGGTAAATTCAATCGCTGTTCCCGGTGTTGAAAAGAGATGATCTTCCCAAAAAGGCGCTACGCCTGTTATTTCTATGGTTGCCCTAAAGCGTTTTCTTGTTTCGTCCAGGCCAGGAATATTAAACCATCCTGCAACACTTTGTAAACTTGCGGTAGAAATAATAGTGATACCGCTCAGATCAGGAATATCAAGAAAACGCCCGGTCTTATTTTGAACAAGTGTTGCAGGTGTTTTAAAAAAATCACTCAGGTAAGAATCTATCGCGGGCTTTTCATTTTGTAAGTCAAATTGATTCCACATTGCTTCATCATGATGGCGAAATGAAATCATATCTCTTTCAAAATCAATTGCAGAGCGCAGGGAATGCACAAGCGGATTTGCTTTTCCATTTATAAACCTTCCATTGCTATCAGCGATGGCATATTCCCTGTCGTGCAAGAGGCAACCACAATCTGTTATAATGCCCTTTTGCAGGCTTACTCCATCCAATGATTTTATTGGGTAAATGGTAATATTGCTAACTGTCGGGTTTGTTTCCATTTTTATTATTCGTTACATCTTCCATCAGAGGACAACTTTTCAAAAGGTGTCACTTCTTAGCTTTTTGCTTGTGCCAATTGCTTAATATCTTTTACCTCCAATACATTTTTGTCATAACCCATCGTTACGCAATTGATCATTGCCAGCCCAACTTCGTGCAGGCTCAGTACGCTTTTGGGAGTAATTACTTTAATGATCTTCACGAGAAACTTCACGATTCCTTTCCAGTTTTTTTGACCGGGAAAAGGCTGCATTACACCCGGTCTGAAATTGTATTCCGCTTTAAACCCGAGCTTCGCCAAATCGTTTTCCGTTCTGCCTTTTACACGGGCCCACATCATCTTTCCCTCGCTGTTTGTCTGGGCGCCTGATACATAGGTAAAAACTATCCCGCTGTTTATGGCTACCAGCGCCTTTGCAAAAGCCAGCGTGGTATCATACGTTAGGTGCGTATATTTATCTTCCTTCTTACCCACCGAGCTTACGCCGGCACAGAAAAAGCAGGCATCATAACGGTGCAGGTTAGCCGCAAAATCACTTAACCGAAAAAAATCCGGAACGATCAGTTCTTTTAACTTGGGATGTTGTAATTCATAATGCCTGCGGTTAATGATGAGCACTTCACTCACGGTTGGGTTTTGCAAACACTCAAACAATACGCCT
Source organism: Ginsengibacter sp. (assembly GCA_039931355.1). GTDB lineage: Bacteria > Bacteroidota > Bacteroidia > Chitinophagales > Chitinophagaceae > Ginsengibacter. The sequence goes on along the minus strand of JBDTSD010000028.1, from coordinate 20,866 downwards.
TCTCCGACCATGCCGGTGGCGCCGGTGATGATTACTTTTATGTCATTCATTCTTCTTGTATTTATAAAACGAAGGTCGGTAGAAAAATAAGATGGCGCTTTGCAGCCAGGGTCAAAGTTGCCGGCTAAGAAAAATCAATCGCTTTTTCTGTAATCTATACCCAATGCTCTCTTTTACTTAGCTTCCTTCTGCAACATTTTCTTTCCAACCGTTGAAAGATAATAATGCCACAATATAAAGCTTGCCACTGTTCTATATGGTTTCCATTGTTCTGTTATTTTCAATGAGTCTTCGCGTGCCGTTTCTTTTGGCAATCTCTTTATGCGTTTTAAAGCATTTACCGCAGCAAGATCGCCGATTGGAAAAATATCAGCACGCTGCAGCACAAACATCAGGTAGACATCTGTCGTCCAGTGGCCAATGCCTTTTAGCTGCGTAACTTTGGCTCGTATCTCATCATTGGACAATGTTGTAAGCCTGTCAAGATTGATTGTTTCGTTTTGCAAGGCATTTGCCAGTTCTCTTATATATACAGTTTTCTGACGGCTTACATAGCAGGTGCGCAACTCTTCATCATTCAATGCAAGTATGGCCTGTGGCGTGATACCACCGGTTTTTTCAGCTAACTTCTTTAATGCTGCCAGTGCTGATGCAAGGGATACCTGTTGTTCTAATATTACATGCACCAAAGTTTCAAAAGTATTGGGCCTTGTCCACAAAGGCGGATAACCATGCGCCAATATCACAGATTGCAGGTCTTTATCCTTCGCGGCTAATTCATCGCAAATGCCGTGGAAATTAGCCGTGGAAATCGTTAGAAATTCATTCTTGATATTTTGCTTTGTCATCAGAAAAATAATTTTTTTACGTAGATCATTGTCTTTCTATGCAATACAATATCACGATTTTTTTCCAGCCACCTATAACCAGTTTTAAACTCCCGGGCCTTCGCAATATAGATGTCCTTATATCTTATAGTATGAGAACGGCAGCCTGAAAGTGGCCCGATAATTTCTTAATTTTAAGTAAACGATTAAGATTATGAGCAACATTAAAAAAGAAGACCTCAAACAGGAAGTGTTTGATCTCTATGACGACTATGCACACAATCGCCTCAACAGGCGTGACTTTATGCAAAAGCTATCGGTATATGCAATTGGGGGACTTACTGTAAGTTCTTTGATGGGTTTTCTTATGCCCGATTACAAGAACACATTGCAGGTGAAAGCCGATGATCTGCGCATAACTTCTGAATACATCAATTATAATTCTCCAAAAGGTGGTGGAAATATCAAAGCCCTCTTGTCTATGCCGGCGGACACGAAAGAAAAACTGGGCGGCATTGTTGTAGTACATGAAAACCGTGGCTTAAATCCATACATTGAAGATGTGGCAAGAAGAGCTGCTGTGGCGGGATTTATTTCCATTGCGCCTGATGCTTTAACTCCCCTTGGTGGCTACCCCGGTAATGACGATGCCGGTCGGGAAATGCAAAGTAAACTTGATAAGAATTCAATGCTCGAAGATTTTATAAGTGCGTACGATTATCTCAAAAATCACAAAGATTGTAATGGTAAAGTAGGTGTTGTAGGTTTTTGCTTTGGCGGATGGATAGCTAATATGATGGCCGTGCGGATTACCGGTTTGTCGGCATCCGTTCCTTTTTATGGAAGCCAGCCGGCAAAAGAGGACGTGCCCAAAATACAGGCGCCGCTCTTGTTGCACTATGCAGAACTAGATACCCGCATTACAGCAGGCTCCGCGGATTATGAAGCTGAATTAAAAGCTAACGGTAAAGGATACACTGCTTATGTATACCCGGGGGTAAATCACGGTTTTCACAATGATACTACACCACGTTATGATAAGGCTGCTGCGGAACTTGCCTGGCAACGTACGATTGATTTTTTTAATGAAAAATTGAAATAAGAAGCAAAGATTTTTAATCCTAAAAAGATTTTTTATGAATAACGCAAAAGCAAAAGATTTTCTGCATGAGCTCAACCTGGAATATCCAGCCACTAAAACCTGTCTTGAAAGAATTCCCGAATCACTATTCGATTACAAGCCTCACGAGAAATCTATGAACATGGGCTACCTGGCGTTGCTGGTTGCCGAAATTCCATTGTGGATCAAGCATATGATAACAGATGGTGAAATTGATTTTGCCACTTTCAAACATGCTACGCCAAAAACAAACAAAGAACTCGTGGATCATTTTGAAGAAAACATGGCAGCAGCAAGAAAAGCGCTGGAGTCTGCAAACGATGAGGCGTTGCAGGGAGATTTTACACTAAAGGCAAACGGGCAGGTGCTGTACACTTCAAAAAAGGTTGTTGATATTGGAGTTACGCTTAACCATTGGGTACATCACCGCGGGCAACTGACAGTATATATGCGTTTGAATGATATAGCGGTACCATCCATTTACGGACCTTCGGCTGATGATAAAAATTTTACAGTCCCTAAATAAGCCTGATTAAAAAATAAGCTTGCAACGTTGAACTCACAGCACGTATTGGTTTCCCCATAAAAATGTGCACAAATACTATGTAAACAATGGCCAAACTAATTCAAGCTTAGCTTATGGTGGAAAGTCGCTTGGCTCGGGACAATTGCGCCTTGCTTATACTTTCTAAAAATTTAAAAAAATTGTGCACAGCCCATCTCATCATTGAGATAGGTTTTTATTTATTGTAATTTTTATTTTTTGTTTTACCGATAGATACATAAAGCTTCACACGGTACTCCTGCATTGAAATGTAAATAATTCATAGTACCGTCCACCTTGGATTTTCAGAATACATTTAGGCGAGGTTTTAAAAAATTCTTTTGCCCAAAGCTTGTCGCAAAAAGCCGTATTAAAGTCTTTATTGCCCCCGCTTGGTCACAAATAAATAATGGAATTTTACATCAATAAATCACAAAAGAAAATTATTGCATCATGAAAGATCTTCAATACAAAATACACATCAATGCGCCAAAGCGAAAAGTTTGGGAAACAATGATACAGCAGGATACTTACAGGCAATGGACAAATGCAAGCTGGCCGGGGTCTTATTATGAAGGCGAATGGGAAAAAGGAGAAAAAATAAAATTTATCTCGAAAGACGGAAGCGGCACTCTTGCTTTAATTGAAGAATGTAATCCTTATGATTACATCGGTGCAAAACATATTGCCATATTACAGAAGGGCGGCAAAGAAGATCATGAAAGTGATATGGCCAAAGGCTGGATAGGCACCCTGGAGAGCTATACATTTCACGAAGAAAATGGAGAGACTGACCTTACCGCTACCCTCGTTATAAACCCCGATTGGCAAAAAATGTTTGATGATGGTTTTCCTGGTGCCTTTAAAAAATTAAAAGAAATATGTGAGGTATAAGATCATGTCAGAAATGAAAAGCGATTTTGGAATCATTGGAATCATAATTCTAATTCCATTTTTACATCCGCTGTTTTAAAAGGCGCGTCAATTACATCGACATGTTTAAAACCAAATTTTTCATATAAGCGAATGGCGGTTTGCAGGTTGCTGTTAGAAAACAAAATTATTTTTGAAGCCTGAACTTCTTTCGCTTTGGAAATACATTTTCCCAAAAGCATATCGCCAAATTTTTTGCCACGATGCTCGGGTGCTACAGCCATTTTAATAAGTTCATATTCCTCATCGTTTATTTTAAAAATGCCCGCGCTTCCAATCGCTGCATCATCTTCTAACAACATAAATAAAAAGCCTCCGCGATCAATTACATTTTCCCTTGGATAATGGAGGATTTCAAGATCATGTGATTCTACGAGATTAAACTTCTCCAGCCACTCCAGGTTCAGCCGCTGGAAATCGCTGATGTATCTATCTTCATAATCAATAATGATGGCCATATAGATTTTATGTAGCCGAAAGATAAGAAAATCAAACGCAACTTTTCAGCACGGGTTTTCAAGCCCTTATTAAGTTTGATAGAACAAATCTCTTAGTGAGAGATACAATTTCCAGGCGTGTATAAAAGCTTTGAAGAATTGACAATTTATTATTATTGCACTATCGCTTTTGAAAATATTAATGTGAAATCTTTTAAGGCCGACAATTTGGAGAACAAATTATATTCACATAAATAATGATATAAGAATATGAGAAAAAATTTCCTTTTTATACTGTTGCTTATTTGTTCTTTATGTGGCAATACCCAAAACATCTCGAAAGATATTTTGACCAAAAGATGGGATGCTTACTGGATAACGGCGCCGGGCGCATCGGCGGAAAACTATGGCGTTTATCATTTTCGCAAAACATTTTCGCTTAGCGACAAACCAAATTCTTTCGTGGTACATGTTTCCGCAGATAACAGGTATAAGTTATATGTGAATGGTGAGATGGTCTCTTTGGGCCCTGCCCGTGGTGATATTTTTCACTGGAATTACGAGACAGTTGATATAGCAAAATATTTACGTACAGGCGATAACGTTATATCTTCCGTTGTGTGGAATTACGGCGACTACAAGCCTGAGCACCAAATATCTTTTCGCGCCGGTTTTATTCTGCAGGGCAACACTGAAAAAGAAAAGATTCTAAATACTAATACTTCATGGAAGTGCATGAGCGACAGCAGTTATAGCCCTTTACAACCTGACTTAATTTATACCTACTACGTTGCCGGGCCCGGCGATAAGATTGACTATGTAAAATATCCTGCCGGCTGGCAAACTAAAGAATACGATGATAGCGGCTGGGCGTACGCAAAGCAAATAGTTAGTGGATTGCCTAAAGGCGTTTTTCAAACAGACTTAAGCTGGATGTTGATACCCCGAAGTATTCCGCAGGTAGAGTTAACAACAGAACGTTTGCAAAAAGTTCGTGCCGTCGCAGGTGTTAGTTTACCTTCCTCATTTCCTTCGGCGGCGACTTCCTTTACTGTGCCTGCCAATACGAACGTAAAAATTTTGTTAGACAATGGTGTGCTCACAAACGCGTATCCCGTGTTACAATTTAATAAAGGAAAATCGGCGCATATTATTTTGGGCTATGCGGAAGCGTTATACATTGATGAAGGGGTTAGTAAAGACTGGAAAGCGCAACATGCAAAAGGTAATCGCGATGAGGTAGAAGGCAAAAGGTTTGTTGGCGTAAAAGATGAGTTGATTGCTGATGGAAGAGAGCATACGTTCACGCCGTGTGCATGGCGAACCTACCGTTATATGCAGGTTGAAATTCAAACTGCCGATGAGCCATTAACCATTGATGATCTCTACGGAATTTTTACCGGCTACCCATTTGAATTGAAAGCAAAATTTATGGTGGATAATGATACGCTTGAAAAGATATTTGAAACCGGGTGGCGCACAGCAAGGCTTGATGCCGCAGAAACTTACATGGATTGTCCGTACTATGAACAGTTACAATACGTGGGCGACACACGCATACAGGCAATGGTATCATTATACAATACAGGAGACGATAGGTTGATGCGCAATGCGATAACTCAAATTGATTATTCAAGAATGGCTGAGGGTGTTACACTCAGCCGTTACCCTACCGCGAATGCACAGGAGATACCTACATTTTCTTTATGGTGGATCGGTATGCTCTATGATTATTACATGTACAGAAATGACCCTTCTTTTCTGCAACAATTTTTGCCGGGAGAAAGGCAGGTGTTACAGTTTTTTAGTAAATACCAACAGCCAGGCGGTAGTCTGAAAAATGCACCTTACTGGGAGTTTACGGATTGGGCCGAAGGCAAGGGTTGGCAAAGTGGTGTGCCGCCCATTGGCACAGACGGAAGTTCCGCCGCACTCGACCTGCAATTGCTTTGGGCATACCAGGTTGCAGCCATGCTGGAAGATAGTTTGGGTATGAAGGTATTTGCAAATGAATACAAGAAGAAAGCTGACGTCCTTACGGAGACGATTAGACGAAAATACTGGGATAATAAAAGACAATTGTTTGCAGATACAAAAGATAAAAATTATTTCTCACAGCACACGAATACACTGGCCATATTAACCGGCATTATCACAGGCGAAAAGGCAAAAGTATTAGCGCAAAAAATGATCACCGATACTTCATTAACGCAGGCGACCATTTATTTTCAATATTATCTAAACCAGGCATTACGTAAAACAGGATTTGGCAATCTCTACCTGGATCGTTTACAAATATGGAAAGATAACCTGGCGATGGGCCTTACGACGTGGGCTGAGATAAGCGATATCAATAATGCACGCTCTGATTGCCATGCCTGGGGCGCCAGTCCCAATATTGAATTCTTCAGGACTGTGTTGGGTATTGATACTGATGCGCCTGGGTTTAATAAAATAAAAATTGAGCCGAATCTTGGTTCGCTTACAAAAGTGTCAGGCTCTATGCCTCATCCAAAAGGAGAAATTAAAGTGAGCTATACACTTAGTAAGCAAGGAAAATTAGCCGCGGTTATGTCTATTCCCAAAGGTACTTCAGGTGAGTTTTTATGGAAAGGGCAACATCACGTTTTGAAAGAAGGCGATACAAAGCTCGATGCCTTATAGGTCATTTATAAAAACACCAGGGCAACATTTGTAAAATGCTGAACACGTGTTTCTGAATTTAAAAGATGTTATATTTAGCACATTAATGGATTTGACGCTTTCAAGTAATAATTGAATAACGTCAAACGCTAACGCTAAAAGGCATGAGAAAAATTTTTCTAATATTTGTTGTTCTCCTCTTTGTGCATTTTACCCATGGGCAAAACAATCCTTACGACAGCCTTGAACATCTGCTTGCCTCGGAAAAAGCGGATACTAATAAGCTGAGTTTACTAAAACAATTGACGGATATTGCTTTTGAGTCAGATATGGCGAAAGCGCTATTGTATGCCCGGCAAGGCGTACAACTTGCTGATAAAATCGGCGATAAAAACTGGCAGCCGAAATTTTATGAAATGGAAGGAAGGATGCATGCCAATCTTTTACAATTGGACTCTGCTACTATGTTTTTTAATAAAGCAATGGTGGGCTATAAAGCAGTTGACAATAAAAGAGGCCAGGCAACCACCTATTTTAAACTGGGCTGGGTTTATAAAAAAAATGGCACCATTGATAAGGCTATGGCTGCTGATTTAAATGCATCTCATTTAATGGAAGCGTTGGATGATAAGCAGGGAATGGCGGGTGCGTATGAAAGAGTTTCCGATGACCTTACCAGGCAAGGCAGGCTGAAAGAAGCATTGGATTATGCAAAAAAAGCTATTAATATTTGTGAGGAAAATAATTTAAAAGATGAACTCGTATACGCCATAACAGCGGCCGGTGACGTTGCAATTGCAGAGGGAGATAATAAGCAGGCACTTAACTATTTTAGCCGGGCTTTGGAACTTGCCAGGGCACAAAAGTTTAACGTAATAGCTATCACGGATTTTACCAACAATCGTGGCAATGCCCTGAAACGTTTGGGCCGCTATCCCGAAGCTATCAAAGATTATCAAAGTTGTTTGGCCATGGCAACGAAAGCAAATTATCCCAATGCTGTTGCTGCCAGCACAGCCAACCTTGGTGAAGTAAACCTGCTGATGGGAAATTATAAAGAAGCTTTGGGCTATCAATTGGAAACAGTGCGCTTGCAGGAAGAAAATAATGACCTATCGAACATCACAGAAAACTACCTGCATGTAAGCAATATTTATGAGCATCTGGGAGATTATAAATCTTCCCTGGCTTATCAAAAAAAAGCATTGAAAATAAGAGACAGTATAGCATCTGTAGAAAGCGATGCAGCTATGTCCAAAATGCTTACGCAATACGAAACAAAGAAGAAGGAGGCCACTATCACTTCTCAGCAAAAAGAAATTTCGCAACAGAAAAAAGTGCAGTGGCTGGGCGCCGGTGTTGTGCTGCTATTATGCGGGCTTTTGGTCTTCGGTCTTATAAGTTACCGGAGCAGGAATAGAAAAAATAAACTGCTTGCCTTGAAGAATGCAGAGAACGAATTGTTGTTAAAAGAAATTCACCACCGCGTAAAAAATAATCTTGAAGTAGTCTCTGGTCTGCTTGCGCTACAGTCCGCGCAAATTGATGACCCGAACACGAAAGATGCAATGCAGGAAAGCCAGAACAGGGTGCAGTCTATTGGTATCGTTCACCAGAAATTGTACCAGGGCACCAACCTCGGAGCGATAGAAATGAAAGATTATTTCCTCAATCTTAGTGAGAGCATTTTAGATTCTTTCGGCGCTGATAAAAGAGTAACTATTGAATGTGCCATGGAAAAGCTTGATGTGGATATTGATACCGCTGTACCGTTGGGACTTATAGTAAATGAGCTGCTTACAAATACACTCAAATATGCTTTTCCGAAAGGCCGTAATGGCAAAGTATATATTAAGCTTGAAAAGAGAAATGATAATATTCTTCATCTTGAAGTATCTGACAATGGAATTGGTAAATCAGGCATCACGCAAGGGACAGGCTTTGGTGGCCAACTGGTATCGCTGCTTACGCAGCAATTGAGTGGTTCGATGAAAGAAGAAATTGAAAATGGCACCCGTGTTTTCTTTGATTTTAAAATGGATAAGGTTGCCTAGGATTCCCGGTGAAATCATCTTTATATTTCATAATTCTTTTTCAAAAAAATATTTGTCGCAATCCACCCCTTAAATGTCAGCTTTGCACTCCGTTAAATTTAGAGATGTAATATATTTTTGACCTGTCTTTAAATGAATCAAATATTTATCAACTTTAAAATTTAAACAAATGGCAAGCGTAAGTACCTACCTGAATTTTCCGGGTAACACAGAGGAAGCATTTAATTTTTACAAAACTGTATTTGGTGGTGAATTTTTTGGCATGGGCATCATGCGGTTCAAAGATATTCCTCCATCTCCCGATAATCCTCCGATGCCAGATGCAGACGGCAATATGGTAATGCATGTTGAATTGCGCATTCTTAATTCTCACAGTTTGATGGGGACGGATGCGCCGGAATCTATGGGTTTTAAAGTGAATTTTGGCAACAACAGTCATATCAATCTCCAGCCCGATACAAGAAAAGAAACAAAAGAATTGTTCGATAAATTATCTGCTGGCGGAAAAGTTTCCCAGGAGTTGCAGGATATGTTTTGGGGTGATTACTTCGGAAGTTGCACAGACAAGTTTGGTGTGCATTGGATGTTTAATTGCAATGAAAAGAAAGCATAGCAAGAATAATTTTCATAATTTATTTAAACAAAAATGACAACGAAAGAAATTGCCATCCTACTGGTTGAGATGTGTCGCGCCGGTAAAGTTGAAGAAGCGAAAGAAGAATTATTTGCAGAAGACGTCATCAGCATTGAACCCGCTGAAGGCCTGTTGGCAAAGGAAACCAAAGGCATGGAGGCCATAAGAAAGAAGGCTGAACTATTTATATCACATGTAGAAAATTTCTATGGCGTTGTTCTTTCTGAGCCGGTGATAGCAGGTGATTATTTTTCCATTTCCTGGGATACAGATATACAAATGAAAGGGCAGGAGAGGAAAACTGACAGTGAGCTATGCTTGTATAAAGTAAAGGATGGCAAAATAATTTCTGAACAATTTTTTTATTAGGAGTGAGGTAATAACTGATTTTTATTCAGAGGCTCTTTTAATCAATACCCGCACATCCTGCCGGCAAAGTTGCTTATATTTAGCAACGTCCATCACATAGGCGGTGAAAAATTCTCCGTGGCAATAATGCTTTCTTGATTTCTAAATTTATTTTTATAAAGAATAATTGCATTATTGTCATTAATTATATTCGAATACTAATTTTCAATAAAAAGAAAATTTTCTACGGTTTTACTCCTACCTTAATATAGCCGTTTAAAGATTAAGAAGGATGCTGCTTTGTAATAAAAACAAGATATTATTCGCAGTTATTTCTGCAGTATTGAAATAGCTATTATGAAAGCGATATTTCATTTCATATATATTTTTTTATCCAAAAATTTTCCAATCTTCCTGGTTATAATTTCGTCCTCGGCCTCGGCACAAAACATACCCGTTAGGATATATACCGCGAAAGATGGCCTGCCTTCATCATATGTGTATGGTGCTTACGAGGATAAGATGGGTTACTTGTGGGTAGGTACTCCGGATGGGCTTAGCCGTTTCGATGGGAAACACTTTACCAATTATGGGTTGACTGATGGATTGCCGGATGCTAGAGCCGTTACCAGTTTCATGGATAGCCGCTTAAGATATTGGATCGGCACGCCAAGAGGTGTCGTTGAGTTTAAAGGAAATCGTTTTATCAGTTATCCGCGATCCGATTCAAAAGATATTCGATGGGTTTCCCAAACTACTGAGACGAAAGATGGCAGAATTTGGTGTTTAACCAACGCGGGTGTTTATACATTGGATGTAAATAAGTGGCATAAAATAAAGCTCTATCCCGGCTACGAAAATCATCAGTGCATCAATCTGATCGAAACGAAGGATGGATCATATATTAATTACGGAGACCTGCTGGTACTGAGAAAACCAGACGAAACTTATACCATTATAGGAACATTAAAAGATGTCGGTTTTTATTATAATACTTTATCAGCATCTGCAGGTCAAATTTTTATTTCCACTCTGGATGGCATATATGAAATAAAGAATCAGCAGTTAAAAAAATTGCCCGGTGTGTTAGGCAGGCTGAAGGGCATTTACACTTATCTCTGCGATAGTAAAAAAAGATTCTGGATTGGAAGAAACACGGTAGGATTGCAATTGTTATCAGCAAAAGATACTTCCCATTTAATAACCGTTTACAATGGTTCCAAAGATTTTCTTACACAAGGTATTTCTGAAGATAACCAGGGAAGTATTTGGATAGGAACCGGGAATGGACTATTAAGAATATCCGAAACGGGCTTTAGCATTTTTTCTACTGAGACAATAAGAGGGAATGGAATTCTTCGTAATGTTTTGCAACCGCCGACAGGTCCGCTGCTGATTAATAATGGAACTCTTACGCTTCATGCGTTTGAAAACGGATTGTTCAATAAAAAAATACTTCAAAGGAAGACTAATACCGATCTTCTGAATAACGAAATGATTATAGATAATTATGCGTTTGACGATAAGAATCGTTTTTGGTATTACCTGAGAGGCTTTACATTGGCGATACAGGATGGCATAAATCTATACGACCAAAGTGGGCCACTGGCACACCTTGGCGACCAGGTATTTGACGTATTATATGATGTGTACAGAAAAAAAATTATTGTAGCGGTAAGAACACAAAAATATCCCTGCCAGTTTAACGAAAATTCTTACAGCGTTTTACCTGTTATTAATAATGTAGAAGTAAAGGGAAACATCATGCATTTGCATCAATGTATAAACGATGTTTTATTATTTGCCACAGACCAAGGTTCTATTTACTCCATTGATAAAAGGAATATTTGTAAGCTGCAGCTAAATGAATTTAAAAAAGAAGGAGTAATAAGCGCATTTTACAATGATGCTCACGGCGACGTATGGATCATTTATTCCGGCAGGGGATTACGCCGTTATCATTGGCAAAATGATTCTTTAATTTTTAAGGACCAAATAAATAAAACGAATGGATTGCCTGCAGATAATGTAAGTTCTGTGTGTGTTGATAACAGAGATAATTTTTGGGTTTGTGCCAATTCTAATGTAACCGTTTTTTCAAATGCAATCAATCGTCCTGATAAGCAAAATTATAAAGTAGTTAGTTTTTTTAATGCTGAAGATCTGCAAATGGAAGATTCTTATAACAGCAGGCTGACCAAAGATTTAAAAGGGAATATCTGGCTTTCCTCCGACCGGCATTTAATATGTTTTTATCCTGATAAATTAAATTTTAATCCGACTGTACCGACTGTACAAATTGAGAATATAGAGCTAAATCTGCAACAAACTAACTGGGCTAATTATGCGGATTGTTTATCAGGTATTTTTCAACTTCCACGCGATACTCGTCTTTCCCATGAAAACAATACGCTTGGATTTTATTTCAAAGGCGTCTCATCAGGTGGAACCGATAATATCAAATATTCATACCTTCTTGAGGGGCTGGAAAATTTCTGGAGCAGCCCAACTGCTAATGATTTTGTTTCATTTGTAAAGCTTCCGCCCGGTAAATATACCTTCAAAGTAAAAGCACAATTACCTAATACTAGCTGGAGCAAGCCTGCAATATTTTCATTTAAAATAGAAAAAGCATTTTGGCAAACGTGGTGGTTCTATACTCTGATATGTTTGGTTTTATTATCAGGTATATATTTATTATTCCGCTATCGCCTTCGGCAAAAAATAAATATCCTGGAAATGCGTAACCGTTTCAGCCAGGATCTCCACGATGAAATAGGCTCCTCGATAAGTGGTATTAATCTCCTCAGCCAAATGGCAGCAGAGAAATTGAATAATAACCAACCTGGCGAAGCTTCCGAATATTTATTTAAAGTAAAAAATTATACCCAGGACGTAATTGAAAAGTTAAGTGATATGGTTTGGATATTTAATCCACAAAACGACAGTATTGATAAGCTTTTGCAACGACTAAAATCTTATACTATTTCCATTGCGTTATCAAAGAATATAAAAATGCATTTTGTAACAGGCAAAGAAAGTGAAACCATAAACTTAAATATCAGGCAACGTAAAGCAATCTATCTTATAAGTAAAGAAGCCGTGAATAACGTATTCAAATATGCGGAGTGCAGCAACGTTTATTATACACTTACGGCACATGGTTCCAAATGGCATTTGCAAATAAAAGATGATGGCAAAGGTTTTATTTTAATAGAAAATGCAGAAGGTAACGGTTTGAAAAATATGCGGGCAAGGGCGATAGAAATTGGTGCAAAATTTAATATTCAATCACAGCCAGGAGCGGGAACAACAATACAAGTAGAATTCTAAACCCCCAATTGAGGGTCTTTTAACAACAGAGCATCAACTTATCTTTATAAAGTGAATGACAATAAAGAAATACGGGTAGCCATTTTTGAAGATAACCCAATTATGATAGATGCTTATCGTTCTATCCTTAATGGTTCACCGGGTTATACATGCACAGGAAGCTTTACCAGTTGTAATGATTGGAGACACGATATTGAAAAAAGTAACCCTGATGTAGTATTGATGGATATTGAGATGACGGGCATCAACGGAATAAAGGCAACCGGTCTTATAAAAAAAGAATTTCCGGAGAAAAGAATATTGATCCAAACGGTTTTTGAAGATGATGTGAAAATATTTGAAGCCTTGTGTGCAGGCGCCAATGGTTATATTTTAAAAAATACGTCACCGGTAAAAATGCTGGAAGCCGTAAGTGATGTAAATGATGGTGGTGTTGCCTTCAACCCCGCTGTAGCCGCTAAAGTAGTTACACTCTTTCAGCAATTTATACCTCCCTCACAAATTGTAAATGATTACCAGCTTACCAACAGGGAAAAAGAAATACTACAGCATCTCACCGAAGGAATGCCCATGCCACGCATAGCAGAAAAAATCTTTCTCAGCTATGAAACAGTAAGAGGTTATGTAAAGAGTATTTATCAAAAACTTCATGTTGCCTCGGCTACAGAAGCTGTGGCAAAAGCGATTAAAGAAAAATTAGTATAGCCTCTTTACTGGTTGATTCTACAAATTTCATGCTTCGCTCAAATACCCTCAATTGAGGGGTTGCTCCATCTGTTTCCTCTCGTTAGTTTTGACCATCATTCTATCCTTCCAAAATCATTACTCTAATCGTATCAGCTTAACTCACCGAACTATTCATTGTTCATTCATTAAAAAATTTAAAAAATGAAAAAATTATTTTGCGTGAAGAAAACGCAATTACGATTAATGCTTCTTCTTATTGCAGCATCGTTCATCCTAATTACAGGATGTAAAAAAAATGAACCGCCTTTCTCACCATGCGATCATTTAGCCGCCGGGGATTATAATCCAAAAATAATGGGCGACGAGACTTCAAGATTTTCTTCAGAAGTCCCTGAAAAGTGGTACGCAATTATTGTGCAAATATCCAAGACAATACCCGGCCATATCGCAGGTGTCATTGCCCGTGACTATGGCTATTTAGGCCTTGCCTTGTATGAATCGGTAGTGCCGGGCATGCCAAAATATCAATCACTCCAAAAGCAGCTAAATGAATTACATGCGCTGCCTAAGATAGAATGCGGGGAGAAGTATTATTATCCGGCATGCGCTAATGCTGCACTTGCTAACATGTTGCGTCATCTGTTTGCGAATGCGTCAACGGCACAAAATTTTACAATTGATTCATTGGAAAATGCATTTAATACACAATTTAAATCAGCAGTTGCTGACCCCGTATACAATCGTTCTGTTGGCTTCGGACAGGCTGTTTCAAATGCTATTTACCAGTGGTCAGTTTCAGATGGTGGAGACCAGGCTTACCTGAATCTGTTTCCATCAACTTATGTACCTCCGGTGGGTCCTCAATATTGGACGCCGCTTCCGGGCCAGGCAGCGCTTACTCCTTATTGGGGCAAGAACAGAACTTTTATTAAAGGCGTTGCGGTCAATACACAACCTCCCGCTCCGCCGGAATATTCATTGAATCCTTCCTCAAAATTTTACCAGGAAGAGTTGGAAGTTTATAATGAATCCATCAACCAGGATCCTGAGCATGCTATTATTGGCAAGTATTGGGCAGCCCTTGGTCCTCCAACTGTATCAATCTCTATTCTAAACTCTGTACTTTTCGATAAGAATGCTAATTTGGCTGTTGCTGCAGAAGCCTATTGCAAAGTGGGTATAGCCACTTCCGATGCTCACGTGTCATGTTATATTACAAAATACAAGTACAACCAGGTAAGGCCTATTACTTTTATTAGGGCAAACTTCGACCCGGTGTGGAATCCATTAATCCCAACACCGCCATTCCCCGATTATACTTCTGCACATTCGGTTCAAACTGGCGCGGTAGCAAGAGTACTTGCAGATATATTTGGTGACAATACAACCTTTACCGATTACAGCATTAATGGTCTTGGATTTACACCACGTACTTTTACAAAATTTTCGGATTATGCGAATGAAGTGGGGCTTTCACGTATCTATGCTGGTATCCACAACAGGACCGCCGATTTTATCGGTTTAGCCCAGGGGGATAAGGTTGGAATGGCCGTGAGTGCACTTAAGTTTAAGAAAAATTAAAAGATGTTGGCAGGCAAATATTATAATGTCAAATAATCACTCAACATAGAAGGCAAAGGTATCAATTGGATAACTTCAATCGAAATACAAAGAAAAGAAGCAGAGATTTTTGCTTCTTTTCTTATTTACAGTGGATGGGATATTTCACAACAGAGAAATTAATTCTAAGTCCTCACATAAGATAATCCGATTACACATTCGGTGACCTTAATCGTCAATTCCCTCAGATGCCTGGCATCCCAAGTGGCTGCAGATTTTCCAAGAAAGAGATGACACTTTTTCAAAAGGTGTCCTTTCTTGTTAGATAGGTTATATCCGAAATTCCTGGCCTTTCTGTTTCAGAATTTTGAAAAATAAATGGGTTACACAAGAGATAACATCACAACAAAATAAAAAACGAGATCAAAAGCGATTTTCATTCATCAACGACAAATGGCATATATAGCCTGTAAACATGCATCCGTTGGAAACTTGCTTTAATGGATGATTTTGCTGTTTATCTTTATGAGACAGGAAAATTATTTTGTCAACATCCGAATTTATATTCTCTAATAAACGCAGCCACCGTTTGATAAGGCATTTGAGCTTTTGGACAATGGTATGTCTTTTGAAATTCTATTCTGATGTTTATCCTAATAGCTTTGCCGATCTTTTGAACCCTGGTATTTATAAACAATCTTTCTCATCCCTTGGTTGTTTTATTCCATTACATGTCTTCTCTGTTTATAGTTTTATTTACATATTACTGCCAAACTACCTGCAAAGAAAAAAGTATGCAGCTTTTATCGTTGCGTCCTTGATTGTTGCGCTATGCATTTTTGCTATGGGCATTTTTCTATCAATGTTGCATTTTAAAATCCTTGGCTGGCAATTTACAGGTACCGATAAACTCCTCGCAACATTTCGAACTTCTATTTACCAGGGTATTCTCCTGGCTTTTTTTTCGACAGGCACTGCAGCTCTGGTAATTAAACTGGTAAAGAACTGGTATTTGCAATTGTTGGAAAATACAAAACTTGTAAAATTGAAAAGTGAAAAAGAAATACAATTGTTAAAGGCTCATATTCGACCTGCATTTCTCTTCCGGTCATTAAATATTCTGCATAAAAAAATTATGTCGGGCGAGAACGATGCGCCCAGGATGGTCTTGCAATTATCTGAACTATTAAGTCACCTGCTTTATGATGAAAATAATGAATTGATTTCAATAGAGAAGGAACTTGAAAATTTATACCTCTTAATTGATGTTGAAAAAATGAATAGGCAAAGCGGCCTGGTAATAAAGATTTCTATGGAAGGCAACTGCGCTGGAAAATATATCTATCCATTAGTGATGTTTTCATATTTGCATGGGGTTTTAACTGGCGCTGAAACCAATGAAGATCACAGTGATGTCTTAAACATTGTTATGATTATTGAAGATCAAACATTGATTTTTAAAACTAACGGTTACCTTGAATTAGCTACTGAATTCGCCTTGTATGACAATCCATCTATGGCCGGGATTTTCGAAAACGCGACAGCAGGAATAAACATTACAAACACAAAATCAGCATTTATTTAAAAAAATAGATGAGCAACAATAGAAAATATGCATAACCTCATTTTCTCAAATAAACTTTCCACGAGATTTACAAGGCATCTTTTATTCTGGTTAACAATCATTTTTTTTTATACTGCGCAATTCTGTTTTGAACACTTTGATTTTGAGACCGGTTTTTTTGATAATGTACTTTTCGCTTTAAAATATATTCCTGCTAAATTATTTCTCTCAGATATTATTTTTTGTTACCCGGTTATCTATTTTTTGGTGCCAACCCTTTTTCTAAAAAAGCGGTATTTCCTGTTTTCTTTGACTTTAATAGCTTTCTCTGTAATCGTATTAGTTATTAGTGATTTTTATAAATATTGGTATTTTCAGGTGCCACCTAATGTATTATTCCATTTTATTTGGGGCAGCATTATTGAATTCGTTTTTGCGGGCCCCTTTGCAGCCTGTGGCATATTTATAATAATAAAGATGTTGAAATCCTGGTATCTGAAAGAGGAAGAAAAGCAAATACTAATAACTGCAAATGCAAATGCCGAAATTCAATTATTAAAAGCCCAGATTCATCCACATTTTCTTTTTAATACGTTGAATAATATTTATTCTTTCACGCTGGATAAATCTCCTGTTGCTGGTGACATGGTCCTTCAGCTTTCGGATATGATGAGGTACATGATAAATGATTGCGATACCCCGTTTGTACCCCTAAGTAAAGAATTAAAAATGATGAGCGATTATATAGCGTTGGAAAAAGTACGTTATGGAAACAGGCTGGATTTACAGATCGCAATAACAGGTGAAACTGCAAATAAGCAAATTACACCTTTGTTGATGATACCCTTTTTAGAAAACTGCTTTAAGCATGGCACCAGCAAAATGTTGCGCGATGCCTGGATAAAAGTGTTTATCCAGGCAGATGAAAATGTTCTTCATTTTACTTTGGCAAACAGTAAGCCCGCTGATGAATTTGTAAATGGCAAAGGAGGTATAGGTTTGAACAATGTAAAAAAAAGACTCGGGCTCATATACGGTGCTGATCATCTATTAACGATTGAATCTTCCATAAATACTTTTACTGTAAATATGCAGATACCACTGCGGGCGAAAGGCCAATATTCTGCCAGGAAAGAAATTATTTTTGAAGAATATAACAAGTTTGAAAATGAATCATAAAAAGATAAACTGCCTTGCTGTAGATGATGAGCCGCCTGCATTACAGGTAATAGCGAAATATGTAAACTCAATTCCTGCGCTGCAACTTACCGCAACATGCAGTAATGCGGTAGATGCATTGGCGATTCTTCAGAATAACGAGATTGATATTTTATTTCTTGATATACAAATGCCGTATATACTCGGTACTGATTTTATACGGACACTCAGCAATCCTCCCAGGGTAATTTTTACTACCGCCTTTAGAAAATATGCAGTGGAGGGCTTCGACCTTGATGCGGTGGATTATTTATTAAAACCTATTTCCTTTGAGCGTTTCCTAAAAGCCGTAAATAAGGTAATGAAGTTAAATCTCTCTGTTACGGACAACGTTCCACTAAATGCTATGGAAAAAAATGAAGCAATTGCTGAATTTATTTACCTGCGGGCAGATAGAAAAAATATTAAAGTAACCCTCGCGAATATCTTATTTATTGAAAGCCTTAAAGATTATATCAAAGTGGTTACAAAAGATAAAACTATTGTAACCAAACAATCCATTTCTTCCCTCGAATGTACATTGCCGCAACATGCTTTCCTACGCATACACCGGTCGTTCATCGTTGCTATAAATAAAATAGAAACTTATTCCAATGACCTTATTCAGATAGACAAGTATGAATTGCCTATAAGCAGAAGTTACCGGCATGAAGTGGAAAAAGTTTTGAGAAAAATATGATTAATATCTCTCTGCATTTGATGAAATGTAGATAAGCGCCAGTAATCTTCGATAAACGCATTTCACCGCAAATCAATGCTATAATTCCATTGTAACCGGCTTCCTGCCGATTAATAAAAAAAATCATGCCTCGTTGATATAATTTTTCTATATAAAAAAAATATCATCAAAAAATTTACGACATGAAAAAATTATTTTTATTAATTGTAACTGTTGTTACACTAGCTGCATTCAATGGTTGTCAAAAACTCGACATCCCAAAATTTGGAGGCCACTCCTCAATTACAAAAAGCATAAGTGCGTCTGTTGCAACAGACTGGTACAACCTCCAGGTTCGCATTTTACTGGAACGCAATTCAGCTTTGAACGGTAATTATTTCGGCTATATAGGAATCGGGCTTTACGAATCAGTGCGATATGCGATTCCAAATTCAGTGAGCCTATCCACAAAATTGTATCAAATGCCAGACATGCCTGCCAAAGAAAACACAAATGATTATGACTGGCAGGTAAGCGCTAACGCCGCCATGGCAGCTATGGTACGTGCTTTTTATACAGGCTTAACTCCCGAAAATATGGCGAGTATAGATTCTTTAGAAGATGCCTACAATCAAAAACTTATCCCTGGTATAAATTCAGCCAACTTCACCCGCTCACAATCTTTCGGCAGAAGTATCGCTGGCGCTGTTCATAATTGGTTTTTGACTGACGATCTCAACCCATCTGGTGCAGGGTACGTAGCTCCGATGTTCCCGGGTGCCTGGGTGCCAACACCTCCGGCATTTGTTAATCCTCCCGTGTTGCCGTATGTAGGCGTTGCACGCACTTTTCTTGCAGCAAATTTAACGGGAGTTGCGCCTGCACCTATGCATTATTCAGAAGAAATAAATTCCGGATTTTATAAGATGGTAAAACACGTATATGATGTTTCGCTTACCTTAACTCCCGAACAAAAAAATATCGCCTTATTTTGGATAGACCAGGGCAACGGAACTGGCCTTACACCTCATGGGCATGACATGGCAATTGTAACACAAGCCATAGAGCAACGGCAATTTAATCTTGGTACTGCAGCAGAAGCTTATGCTAAAGCTGGTATTGCAGAGCGGGATGCGACCATTGAATGTTTCAGATCAAAGTATAAATATACCCTCGTTAGGCCTGTGACGTATATTCAGAAATTAATCAATTCTGCCTGGCTTCCATTCATAGTTACTCCACCGCATCCTGAATACCCTGCTGCTCATGCATACGTAACCGGCTCGGTTATGCAGGCAGCAACAGTTGTTTTGGGCGATAGGGTGGCTGTAACAGATCACAGTTACGATTTTCGTGGCTGGACTCCAAGATCATTCAGTACATTATTTGCAGCAGGAGAAGAAGCCGGAATATCAAGGCTATATGGTGGTATTCACTATCTGCCTTCCATAAATATGGGTTTGTCTCTCGGAAAAGACCTCGGTAACAGGGTTGGTAAAATAAAATTGCATTGATCTATATGGGCATTGTCTTTCCAATTTTCTTAAATAATAAATTTCAGGAGTGCATATAAAACAGTTTTAGGTATAGTTAATAATCGGCACATAAAAACCGCTTCAACAACTGAGGCGGTTTTTTTATATACCTGCTCCTTAAAAAAATTTATTTTTGCGCCTCTTTCAATAACCTCAGAAAAAAAATTATTATGAACAACGGCCCCATTTCAAACTTTATAGAACACCACTACCGGCACTTTAATGCAGCCGCTCTAATGGACGCGGCGAAAGGTTATGTAACCCACATGGATGAAGGCGGCAAAATGATGGTAACACTTGCAGGTGCCATGAGTACTGCAGAGCTGGGAATTTCATTTGCAGAAATGATAAGGCAGGATAAAGTCGCCATCATCAGTTGTACCGGCGCTAACCTTGAAGAAGACATCATGAACCTCGTGGCGCACAGCCATTATAAAAGAGTTCCTAACTATCGTGATCTTAGCCCGCAGGAAGAATGGGATTTATTAGAAAATCATTACAACCGTGTTACTGATACATGTATCCCGGAAGAAGAAGCCTTCAGAAGATTGCAACAGCACATTCATAAAATATGGAAAGATGCAGAAGCTGCCGGTGAAAGATATTTCCCGCATGAGTATATGTATAAAATGTTGCTGAGCGGCGTGCTTGAACAGTATTATGAGATTGACCCAAAGGATAGTTGGATGCTGGCTGCTGCGCAAAAAAATATCCCAATTGTAGTACCGGGTTGGGAAGATAGTACCATGGGAAACATCTTCGCATCGTATG